>JANOYI010000313.1:0-4470 GCA_031428795.1 Ilumatobacteraceae bacterium
CCAGTTGTTCGCGCTCGTCGCAATGAGACTGAAGGCGGACGAGGTGGGCGGCGTGACCATGAACATCAACCTCGTGTTCACCGATCTCGACGAGCGGTGGACGCTTGGACTGTCGAATCGCGCAGTCCACTATCGCGCCGACAGCTACTTGCCCGATGCCGATCTCACGGTGACGACGACGCGCGAGACACTGTCCCAGATAGTCGCTGGCGAAACCACCATCGGCGCCGCCATCGAAGCGGGTCAGCTGGCGAGCGAGGGAGACCTCGGCGCATTCCAAGCCATCATCGACCACCTCGATGTGTTCGTCAGCGGCTTCCCCATCATTGAGCCGTAGATCGGACCGTGCGCAGCGAGGCCCGAGGCGCCTGCGCGGTGGCACACTCTGTCGCCCATGGGCGGGCCACAGTGCCGCTTTCGTCACGCTTGCCCACCCTTGGGTGGCGGATAATGACTAAAACGGCGGTCGATGGCTACGCGGTGACTTGCCAGGTTCCGTTGCTGCGCAACAGTGCACCTAGGTCACCGGGGCCTTTGCGCTCCGACGCAGCGGCGAGCTGGGCACCGACCATCTGGCCGTAGTCACCTCGGTCGACGCTGCGAAACACTCCGAATGGTGTGGCGCTGTGGTCGCTGTGGGAAAGGCGGGCCAGCGCGAACGCGAGACCGGGGTCTTCGCGGTTGGCGTCGTGCACGAGGATGGCGTCCTCACCGACGTCGGCCACTTCGACGATGCGCAGCTGCCCATCGCTGCCCATCGCGACTCCACGATGCCCGTCGACGCCGAACCGAATCGGTTGCCCGTGGTGCAGGTCAATCATCATCTCTTCACGCGCGTGACGGCTGGTGATGTCGTCGAAGGCACCGTCATTGAACACGTTGCAGTTCTGAAAGATCTCGACAAACGATGCACCCCGATGCGCGTGTGCAGCGCGGAACACTTCGATCATGTGCTTTCGGTCGAGGTCGTGCGTGCGAGCGACGAACGACGCCTCCGCTCCCAACGCCACCGACAGCGGGTTGAACGGATGATCGATCGAGCCAAACGGTGTGCTCTTGGTGATCTTGCCCGTCTCCGACGTCGGCGAATACTGACCCTTGGTGAGGCCGTAGATGCGATTGTTGAACAACAGGATCGTCAGGTTCACGTTGCGGCGCAGTGCGTGGATGAGGTGGTTGCCGCCAATGGACAGCGAGTCGCCGTCGCCGGTGATCACCCACACGTCGAGGTCCGGCCGGGCCACCGCGACGCCTGTGGCAATGGCCGGAGCACGGCCATGAATGCTGTGCATGCCGTACGTATTCATGTAGTACGGGAAACGGCTGCTGCACCCGATACCACTGATGAACACAGTGTTCTCCGGAGCAACTCCCAGCTCGGGCATCAGCGTCTGCACGGCGTGCATCACGCCATAGTCGCCGCAACCGGGGCACCAGCGAACCTCTTGGTCGCTGACCCAGTCCTTCTTTGAAGTAATCGGCACAATTGTGTCGCTCATGATGTCGTTCCTCCAGAGAGTGCCTCGTTGATGGCGGCTTCCAGTTCGGCTGAGGTGAAGGGAAGACCCTGCACCTTGTTGATCGGCTTCGCATCGACCAGGTAGTCGGATCGAATCATGCGGCACAGGTGGCCGAGGTTCAGTTCCGGCACCAATACCTTGGGGAAGCGTTTCAGTAGCTCGCCGAGGTTGGGTGGCAGCGGGTTGAGATGGGTGAGGTGGATCCAGGCCACCTTCGTGCCGACGCGACGAGTGCGTTGCACCGCCGCGTCGATTGCAGCCCACGTGGACCCCCAGCTCAGCAGGCACACGACTGCGTCGTCATCTCCCACGATGGTTGCCGGCGGAATATCAGACGCAATGCCAGCGACCTTGGCGGCGCGCAGGTGCACCATCTTCTCGTGGTTGGCCGGGTCGTAGCTGATGTTGCCGGTGCCGTCTTCTTTCTCGATGCCGCCAACACGGTGCATCAGTCCAGGCGTCCCCGGAATGGCCCAGGGGCGAGCCAGCGTCACGGGGTCGCGCAGGTACGGCCAGAATTCGGGGGTGCCGTCGTCGGCCACGTGATTCATCTCCGTCTGGAACGACACCGAGATGTCGGGCAACGAATCAAGGTCGGGCAACAGCCACGGCTCACTGCCGTTGGCCAGGAATCCGTCGCTGAGCAGGATGACCGGCGTGCGGTACTTCAACGCGATACGAGCTGCCTCGATCGCGGCATCGAAACACTGCGCCGGGCTGTACGCGGCGACGATCGGCAGCGGCGCCTCACCGTGACGACCGAACATCGCGATGTTCAAGTCGGCGGCTTCGGTCTTGGTCGGCAAACCCGTCGACGGGCCACCGCGCTGAATGTCGATGATCAGCAGCGGCAGCTCTAACGAGATGCCGAGGCTGATGGTTTCGCTCTTCAACGACAGGCCCGGGCCACTGGTGGTTGTGATGCCCAGGTGGCCGGAGAAAGCAGCGCCCAACGCCATGCCGATTGCCGCAATCTCATCCTCGGCCTGCACCGTGCGCACGCCGAAGTGCTTGTGCTTGGACAGTTCGTGCAGGATGTCGCTGGCCGGTGTAATCGGGTAACTGCCTAGGAACAGTGGCAGCTTCGCCATCTGGCCTGCAGCCACCAGCCCCCACGCCAGCGCAACGTTGCCACTGATGTTGGTGTACTCGCCTGGCGGAAGCTTCGCCGGCTTCACCTGGTACGGATGGTCGAAGAGTTCGCTGGTCTCACCGAAGTTGAACCCGGCCTTGAACGCAGCGATGTTGCTGGCCTTCACCAGATCCTTGAAGCGACCCTCAATCCACTCCATCGTTGGTTCGGTCGGGCGCGAGTACAGCCACGACACGACGCCCAATGCGAAGAAGTTCTTCGATCGTTCGGAGTCGCGAGCCTTTACACCCAACGGCTCGGTCGCCAGCCGGGTGAGCGTCGTCATCGGAATCTCGACCACTCGGTAGGCGGAGAGGAAGTCGTCGTGCAGCGGGTTGTGGTCATAGCCCGCCTTGTCCAGATCGCGCGCCTCGAATGCGTCGCTGTTGACGATCAGCAGGCCGTTCTGCTCCAGCCTGTGCAGGTCGGCTTTCAGCGCCGCCGGGTTCATTGCCACCAGCACGTTCGGCGAATCACCGGGTGTGGTGATGTCGTGATCCGAGATATGGACCTGAAAACTCGACACTCCGTTGACAGTGCCCGCGGGCGCGCGGATCTCCGCCGGATAGTCGGGAAATGTTGACAGGTCGTTTCCGAACAGCGCGCTCGCCGAGGTGAATCGATCACCGGTGAGCTGCATTCCGTCGCCGGAATCGCCAGCGAACCTGACGACGACATGGGAGATCTGCTCCGGCTGCCGGTCGGTTCGTGCATCGACGTTCATGGGCTTGGTGTCCGTCATGGGCCACCTCCTGGTGTGAGGCTCAGCGTCGTTGCCGCCCTCGCTTCGCACGATACCGCGCTGACCTCATATTGAACGGCACCAGAAGTCCTTTCACGCGCAAGGGGCGGGCCGCCGCAGCGACCCGCCCCTTGTCATTTCATAGATGTTCTCATGCACGTGTCGCGTGCACATTCAGCCTTGGTCAGGCGCCGCCCTCGGTGAGGGTGACTTCGATCGGGGCATAGTCGGCACCGTTGATGTCGATACCCATCGCTTCGAGCAACTCGTGTGCTGCGGTGACGATGTCGTTGGTGTACGCCTCGGCGTCAGGAGCGGCGGTCAGCACGGTGCTGCCCTCCAGGTTCTTGGTCTCCTGCGAGATCTTGGCCGTACGGTCCCATGCTGCGGAATCGATGTAGCCAACGCCGCCCTCGGCGGGCCAGATGAGCTTGTTGACTTCGTTCATCTGCCACGTCTGGTGGGTGAGGCCCAGGATGGGGCTGAGGTCGCTGACGATGCCTGCGCACTCTTCCACGTTGTCGCGGCAGAACGCCCAGCCTTGCAGCGAGGCAGCCACGAAGCTGACGGCCATGGCGTTGTAGTCCGCATCGGCCAGACGGGTGCCGTCTGCCCAGATTGCGTCCTGCAACATGCCGACGCCGACATCCTCATACGAGATGACGTTGAAATCTTCGGGCTGATACAGCTCGTTGGTTTCAGGGTTGATGGCCTCGAGCACCTGTGCGTACTCGTTGTAGGTCATCGCCTGAGCGGCATCGATGTCGCCCTCCAGCAGGCCGACCATGTCGAACTGCTGTGCCACGTTCTCCACCGAGGCCGGGTCGATGCCTGCGTCGGTCATGGCGGCGAAGACTTCGAACTCGTTGCCGTAACCCCAGTTGCCGATCTTCTTGCCGGCGAAGTCTGCCGGGGTGGTGATACCCGAGTCGGCAAAGCTGACCTGCAGGGTGCCACTGCGCTGGAACACCTGTGCGATGTCGACGATGTCGGCGCCGGCTTCACGGCTGGCGAGTGCCTTGGGCACCCACGAGATCGCAAAGTCGGCGTCGCCGTTGGCGAGCACGGTCTGCGGC
>JANOYI010000314.1:0-3816 GCA_031428795.1 Ilumatobacteraceae bacterium
ATCGAGGCGCAGACGCTCAAGCTGTTCCAGGTGTGTCGCTCGCGAAACCTGCCGGTCATCACGTTCCTCAACAAGTACGACCGCCCCGGGCGCGACCCGTTGGAACTGCTCGATGAGATCGAGCAGCAAATCAAACTGCGCCCCACTCCGGTGACGTGGCCGGTGGGTAGCGGCGACGAGTTCCAGGGGCTGGTCAATCGCCGCACGAAGCGGTACACGCGGTACACCCGTACCGCTCGTGGCGCGTCGGAAGCGTTGGAAGTCGAATCCGATATCCAGTCAGCTGTCGATGCTGCCGATGTCGGTTCGCGCCGCGTCTGGAAGACAGCGATGGACGAGATCGGTTTGCTCGATGCAGTCGGCGCCGATCTTGACCTGCCCTCGTTCCTCGCTGGCGAATCGACGCCGCTCTTCGTCGGCTCCGCACTCACCAACTTCGGCGTGCGCACGCTGCTCGATGCGGTCGTCGAGTTCGCTCCCCCACCGTCGCCGCGTGTTGACCGCGACGACGTGCCGCACGCGCTCGACTCGCCGTTCAGCGCGTTCGTGTTCAAGGTGCAGGCCAACATGGACCCGTCGCACCGCGACCGCATTGCATTCGCTCGCATCTGCTCCGGCCACTTCGAGCGCGGCATGTCGGTGACCAACTCGCGCACCGGTCGCGACATGACCACCAAGTACGCCACCACCGCGTTCGGTCCCGACCGTGAGACCGTCGACGACGCGTTTCCCGGCGACGTCGTTGGTCTCGTCAACGCCACCGGCGTGCAGCTGGGCGACACCTTGCACGCGGGTTCGCACGTTGCGTATCCGCCCATTCCGCGGTTCGCTCCGGAAGTCTTCGCCCGCGCCCGTCCGCTGGACAACGCCAAGTTCAAGCAGTTCCGCAAGGGACTGGAACAGTTGGACGAGGAGGGCGTCGTGCAGGTGCTGCGCGACCCCGAGATGGGCGATGTCGAGAATGTGCTTGCGGCGGTCGGGCAGCTGCAATTCGAAGTGTTCGCCTATCGGTTGGGCAGCGAGTTCGGTGCACCGACGGAGATCGTGTCGGCCCCGTATCAGGCCATCCGCCTCACCGACAAGCAGTCGGCCGAGCGCCTGCGCCAGATCGGCGGCATTCGAATTCTCACCCGTGGCGATGGCGAGCTGGTCGCTCTGTTCGAGAACCGCTATCGCCTGCAGCGCCTGATGAGCGACGAGCCCGAGCTCACCCTCGAACCCATCATCGCCGACGCCACCGCCCTCTAGGACTAGGGCGCCAGGGCTGCTTGCTGAGTGCCACGGTCTGGCCGTCGCGTGTGGCACCATCCCCCGCCCAAGGGCGGGCCCAACATCACCGTTCTGTTACGGTCACCCGCCCATGGGCGGCTGTGAGTGCCGGATCCAGCATTCACGGGGCGAGAGCTGCTGCCAGGAGGGACACATCGGCTTCACCTAACGGGATCTGGGCGACGGCACTCAGAGCCTCGGGCGACATCTTCTTCGCCGTCTTGCGGATGACGTCGATGACATGGTCGTGGTCCAGCTTGGCGGCGACGTCGGCGAGCTGGGTCTCGATGAAGACCAGGCACGCAGCGTCCTCAACGGCTTGCGAGCCTGCATCGGTGGTCAAGTGATCTCGACGAACCAGGGCTTGCACACGCTCGATGTCACCTGCGCCGTACTCGACTTCCGCGAGTAACGCGCCAACGTCTGCGGCATGACGCGCCCGCTGGTCGCGCTTCCACTTCAGATAGCCGGCTTTGCCCGGTTCGTAGTCCGTGCGCGGCACTTCCCATCGGCGAAGGTGATGTGCGCGGGCGGCCAGCAACCAGGCCTCATCCGCGTCGGGGTGCAAGCGAGCGACCCATTCGGCGGCAAGCTGACCATGCACCAAAGCGAGCGGATGAGTAGACCCGCGCACGACGACCGACGTCGGGTCTGCAGCGTTCGCCGTGTCGATCGCAATGACCGCTGCGGCGAAACGAGCGGCGCTCAGACCGCACACTCCGATTCGCCGACCTCGGCCACGAAAGGCCCGGTCTCGCCGTAATCGACGTAGAAGTCGGGGGCTTCGGCAGGCGTCGGGAACACGTCGAGGTCCTTGAGACCGGCGGCCACCGCGGAGGCGCCGCCGACACGATCCATCCACGACCGGAATGCCTCGCCAGCAGTGCGCTCGTCGTGGAAGCGACGGATCACACGAGCCGCAGCCTTCGGCGCAGCCTTCGCAGGCAGGCGCAACGCCTTCTCACCGAAGTAGATCTGCTCCTGCCCGACGTACCCGCCCAGCAGCATCTGGTACCCGGGTGCCGCCTGGCCGTGCGCACGACGCTCGACGCCGAAGAACCCGATGTCGGCGGCGTGATGCTGACCGCACGAGTTGGTGCAGCCACTGATGTTGATGCGCACACCGCTGACTTCGGCGAGGCCTTCAGCTTCCAACTCCTCACCGATCGCGGCAGCCAAGCCGCGGGACTGAGTCACTGCGATGTTGCACGTATCGCTGCCGGGGCAGGCAACGACGTCGCGGGCAAGTTCGGCACCGGGCCGAGCCATGCCGATTGCTTCCAGACGCTCGTAAAGGACCGGCAGCTGCGCATCGGTGAGACCGCGGAACACGACGTTCTGCCGGTTCGACAACCGCACGTCGGCGCCGAGCTCGCGCTGGATAGCGGCAAGCGCACGGAACTGCGCTGACGTGACATCGCCGAGCGCCGCATACGCAACCGCGGAGACCGAACCGTTGGCGGTGCCGCGCACGACGCTGGTGGCGACCCACCGCAGGTACGGGTCGCGAGGCGTCAGCGCCACAGCGACCCCTTGACCGACATCGCTGATTTCGCCGGTGGACGCACGCCCTGCGGGGGCGTCGCCCATCTTCTGCACGTACTCCGGAATGCCACCGGGCCACGACGACGACGCCGGCAACGTGTGACGCACCTTCAGCACGCGGCGCCGAACTTCATCGATGCCGAGCTGATCGACAACCCACTTGAGGCGGGCGCGCAGCTTGTTGTCGCGGTTGCCTGTCTGCTCGAACACTCGCAGGATGGCCTCGATGGTGGGCAGCAGTTCCTCGCGAGTGGTGAAGTCTTCCAACGCCATCGCCGGGTGCGGCGTGGCGCCAAGGCCGCCGGCGATGTAGACGCGGAAGCCGGCTTCCTCGGTGCCATCGGACAGCGTGCGAGTGACGGCGATGACGCCCGCATCGTTGAACATCGCTTGGCCGCAATCGGTGCTGCAGCCGCTGAAGTTGATCTTGAACTTGCGCGGCAGCCGCTGGCCCAGCGGGTTGCGCACGAAGTGCTCGAATGCGGCCTCGGCCCACGGGGTGACGTCGAGCTTCTCGTGCGGGCAGGCACCGGCGAGGTGGCAGGCCATCACGTTGCGAACGGTGTCGCCGCAGGCCTCACGACTGGTCAGCCCGACGCCGCCGAGCAGACGCATCAGCTCGGGCACGCGGGTGAGTTCGACGTAGTGCACCTGCACGTTTTGACGGGTGGTGATATGGCCCCAACCGCGGGAGTATTCGTCGGCCAGATGGCCCATCAGCTCCATCTGCTCGGGCGTGATGGTGCCGGCGGGCAGCTTGATGCGCACCATCTGATTGGTGCCGCCCTGGCGCTGCCCGTAGATGCCGTTGTTGAGGCGCATGACGCGAAATACGTCTTCGCCAATCTCGCCGGCCAGGTACTGCGCGATGGCCCGTTCGAAGCGTTCGATGTCGCGCTGCTGCTCGGCATCCAGGTCACGAGGTGCAGGGATGATGGGGGTGACACCCACGGCGGGCCTCCAAGGCGGCGAAATACGACTAACTCTGTCAACAATAGACCC
>JANOYI010000315.1:0-3296 GCA_031428795.1 Ilumatobacteraceae bacterium
CATCGTCTGTCAATAGGAAAGTGCGGATTGTTCCGCGGTTATAGTCTGCAGCATGAGCCTCCATCGGCTGTCGGTGACCGATTGCGACCTTGTTGTCGATGTATCGGCGGGGGTTCCCGTGCTGTTGCACTGGGGCGCGCCGCTGGGTGATGTCGACCTGTCGACGGTGGCCCAGGCGCTCGCCCGCCCGGTTCCGAGCGGTTCTCTCGACCATCCGCCGCCGATCTCCGTCGTGCCCGAGCACGGCACCGGTTACGACGGCCGCCCCGGTCTGCAAGGGCACCGGCGCCGCGGCGTGGCATGGTCCCCACGGTTCGCACCACAATCGGTCACCAGTGGCCCGGGGTTGCTGACGGTTGTGGCTGTCGACGACGTTGCCGAGCTGGAACTGACTACGGACATCACACTTGGCGACGTACTGCAGGTTGCGTGCACCGTGCGAAACCTGTCGTCGTCGCGCTATCTGCTCGGATCATTGGGAATCACGCTGCCGATGCCAGCGCACGCTGATGAGCTCCTCACGCTGCATGGGCGCTGGACGCGCGAATTCCACACCGAGCGGAGGCCCTGGACCACGGGCGTGTGGTCGGCTGAAAACCGGGTAGGCCGCACATCGCACGAACAGCCACCGCTGTTGTTCGCCGGCGAAGACGGGTTCACGGAATGGTCGGGCGAGGTGTGGGGTGTGCACCTGGCGTGGAGCGGTAACCATTGTGTGGCGGCCGAGCTGCTCGCTGACGGACGGCGTTGTGTGCAGGTCGGCGAACTGCTGCACCCGGGCGAGGTGGTCCTGGAGGCCGGCGGCAGTTACCGCACGCCGACCGTCATCGGTACGTACTCCCGTGCGGGGCTGACACCGGCCAGCCAGCACCTCCACCGGTACGCGCGCACCCTGCAGGCCCACCCTGAGCGGCCGCGCCCCGTGCTGCTGAACACCTGGGAAGCCGTCTACTTCAAGCACGACACGCAGCGGCTGCAAGAACTCGCAACAGTTGCCGCCGAGGTAGGAATCGAGCGCTTCGTACTCGACGACGGCTGGTTCGGCGGCCGTCGCGACGATCGCGTGGGCCTCGGCGATTGGGTCGTGTCCCCGGCTGTCTACCCGGCCGGCTTGCGCCCGTTGATCGATCATGTTCGATCGCTCGGAATGGAATTCGGGATCTGGGTCGAGCCAGAGATGGTCAACCCCGACAGCGATCTCTACCGTGCCCACCCCGAATGGGCGCTCAGCACCGACGGCTACGAGCCGGTGCTGGGGCGTCACCAGCTGGTGCTCGACCTCGGCCGCGAGGGCGCGTATGGCCATGTCCGCGATCAGCTACACCGTCTGCTGGCCGAGCACGAGATCTCCTACGTCAAATGGGATCACAACCGGGCACTGGTGCAGGCCAGCGGTGCCGGTGGTGCGGCGGGGGTGCACTCCCAGACGCTGGCGATGTATCGACTGCTCGACGAGTTGCGCTCTCTGCACCCTGATGTGGAGTTCGAGTCGTGCGCGAGCGGCGGCGGCCGCATCGATCTCGAAATGCTGCGTCGCGTCGAGCGCGTCTGGACCAGCGATTGCAATGACGCGCTGGAACGCCAATCGATTCAACGCGGCGCTTCGTTGCTGCTCCCGCCGGAAGTGATGGGCGCCCACATTGGGCCCACCCGTTCCCACACCACCGGTCGCTCGCACTCGCTGCCGTTCCGGGCTCTCACCGCACTGTGGGGGCACCTCGGCGTCGAGTGGAACCTGCTCGACCTGCAGCCCGAGGAGCGTGCCGCGCTGGCCGCCGTCATTGCCACTCATGTTCGATTCAGAAGCCTGCTGCACGGCGGCGATACCGTTCGCTTTGACCCCGTGTTGAACGGAACGGAGGCCTCCGCTCAGGCGCACGGCGTCTACTCGGTGGACCGCCATGAGGCGCTGGTTGCCTTCGTTCAGTTGCGTACCGGCATGAGCCTGGTGCCGCCGCCGCTGCGACTACCGGGCTTGATCGCGGATGCAGTGTACGACATCGAGGAGATCTCTCTGGGTGGCCGCCGCCCACCGCTCACGCCGTGCGCGCTGACGGGGCGCCAGTTGGCGGTGCACGGGCTGCAGCTACCGGTGCTGGCCCCTGAGTCCGGCGTGTTGCTGCACCTGACCACCACCGGCACAGCATCCGAAAGGACTCGCAATGACTGACACGAGATCTGGCCCATCACCGATGGAGGACTACGAGTTCGACCTGCGCGGCTTCCTGGTGGTTCGCGGCGCACTCGCCGCCGACCAGGTTCAGGCACTGAATGATGCCTACGACCGCTTCCCCGAACTGGACAACGGCGAGTGGTACGGCAACGCCCAGCGGCGTGACTACACAAAGGACACTGGTTTCGAGTTGCACAACGTCCTGGATTGCGGCGACCCCGCTTTCGACGCGCTCATCGACCACCCGTCGTGGATTCACCACGTCCGGCACTGGGCGGGCGAGGAGGGCACCTACGTGCAGGGCGTCACGATCGACGAACACATCGCCACAAGTCGTGTCGCCGGTGGGCACCATCCTGTCCACTCCGGTGGCCACGACGCATCCACCCGCACGCAGTACTCGTATCGCAACGGCGCATTCCGCTGCGGCCAGGTCAACGTGCTGGTCACGTTGCGCGATATCGGCCCTGGCGACGGCCCGACGATGATCGTGCCTGGTAGCCACAAGTCGAACTTCATGCACCCCCAGGCGGGCGACTACTTCCGCGGTGAGCGAATGGACACCCTGCCGTTTGCCGAGGAGGTGTACGCCAAGGCCGGCGATGCGTTGCTGTTCGTTGACGCGTGCATGCACGGTGGCAGCACGCGGGTGAACGATGGCGGCCGGCGCGTGATCATTCTCCGCTATGGCCCGCCGTGGGCACACCCGCGCTTCGGTTACACGCTGTCACGAGATCTGCTCGATCGGCTCACGTCCGAACGGCGAACCATCATGCAACCGATTGCGCCGCTGGTGAAGGGCGATGTCCGTGTGCCCAAGGACCTGCATTCGTCGTTCCAGTTCGCTGACACGAGGTCCGTAAGCCCTGGCTGAACCCCTGGCCGTGGGCCGTAGGATTTATGCGTGTCTGCACGAATCTCCGCAACCGATGTTGCCAAAGTGGCCCGGCTCGCTCGCCTCGATGTCACCCCTGCCGAAATCGAGCTGATGACGGCCCAGCTCGACGGAATGCTCGAACACTTCGCCGATGTCGACCTGCTTGACCTGGCTGATGTCACACCGATGACGCAGCCGTTCCCACTCTCCAACGTGTTTCGCGCCGACGTGGTGCGCCCCTGCCTC
>JANOYI010000316.1:0-2375 GCA_031428795.1 Ilumatobacteraceae bacterium
CGTGCGACATGAAGTATGCGCCTTTCGTGCGTGGTGCACAAGTGCACGAGCACGATAGCTCGGCCCTCGGGAAACAAGGCCGCCGCGACACTGGGCGGCCGAATAGCCTGCAGCCATGACTTCTGCTCGCATTCGTGTCGGCTTCCTTGGGCCGCTGGGCACGTTCACCGAGCAGGCGCTCAAGACGCAGCCCGACCTGGCCGCGGCCGAGCATGTCCTCTATCGCACCATGCCCGACGTGCTCGATGCCGTCGAGGCCGGCGAGGTCGACCTCGGGTTCGTGGCCATCGAGAACTCCATCGAGGGCATGGTCAACTTGACGCAGGACGAGTTGGCGTTCGCGCACGATCTGCTGATCCAGCGTGAGGTCGTGCTCGACATCGAGCACTGCCTGATGGCGAAGGCTGGCACCACGTTCGACGACGTGAAGGTCGTGCTCTCCATTCCTGTCGCAAGTGCGCAGTGCCACACGTATTTGCGCACGCACGTCGGCCAGGCAGAGCTGCGAGCATCGAACAGCACCGCTGAGGCCGCTCGCATGGTGGCCGAAGAGCTAGGCCCTGGCACGGCCGCCGTTGCGCCCCGCAGCAGCGCCGAGCTCTACGGGCTCGAGATTCTGGCCGCCGATATTGCCGACCACCCCGGCAACCAGACCCGCTTCGTGGTCGTTGCCAAGCAGGGCATCCCCGCCCCCACCGGGCACGACTGCACGGCGCTGGTCATCTACCAGCGCGCCGACGAGCCGGGCTCTCTCATCTCGATCCTGCAGGAATTCGCTGCTCGGCGCATCAACCTGTCGAATCTGCTGTCGCGGCCAACGAAGGATGGCGGTCTGGGCGACTACTGCTTCGTCGTCTACGCGCACGGTCATGTGGCCGACGAGCTGATGGCCGACGCAATGCGGGCGCTTCATGCCAAGCACGGCAGGGTGAAGTTCTTGGGTAGCTACCCGGCTGCCGGCGAGCACGCGAGCACGACTCGCGAGCACGCCGATGCCCGTTGGCGCGAGGCCGACGACTGGGTGCAGCGGCTACGCAACACCATCGACTGAGGTCGACACGCGACCGCGCGGGGCCGGACGTTCTCCGTAGGTTCTCCCCTTGCAGTCCTCATGGGCACAGCTGCGACGCTCCACATCCAGCCCCGATTGCTGTCGGACATGTTTCCTGCTGTGGCGGGGCGGGGATAGTCCCGAGATGGAGCAGTTCGATGTGATTGTCATTGGGGGCGGGCCCGCGGGGCTGTCGGCCGCGTTGTGGGCCGCCCGATATCGCCGGCGGGTTCTGCTCGTGGATGCCGGTGAGCAGCGGAACCGTGCGACGCTGCACAGTCACGGATACTTGGGTGCCGACGGCATCAGCCCGGGCGACCTTCTCACTCGGGGGCGGGCGGATCTCGTGCAGTACGACGTGGCAGTTCAGCATTCGCGGGTCACCACGGTTTGCCGCTCCGAAGACGAGTTCCACCTTGTGTTCGAGGACGGAGCGTCAGTCGCCGGTCAACGGTTGGTGGTTGCCACTGGCGTGGTGGACATCCTGCCGGAGATCGATGGGTTGCATGACCACTTCGGCTCGAGCATCTTTACGTGCCCCAACTGCGACGGGTACGAGGCGCGCGACAAGGCTGTCATCGTCATCGGCGACAACGAGGCGACCGCTGGATTCGCCATCGGATTACTCGATTGGACGGCAAAGGTCACGGTGGTCACGAACGGCGCACCTTGCGACAGCCTTTTGGCGGTGAGCGATGCACTTTTGCAACACGACGTCGACCTCATCGACGAGCGGGTCGTTCGACTCTGCGGCGAATCCGGCGGCCTTCGCTCCGCCATCCTCGCAAGCGGCATCGAGATCTCGTGCGAGGTCGGTTTCGTCAATATCGGTCACCGGCAACGCGACGACCTACTGGAGCAACTGGGCTGCGACTTTCTGGAAGACGGCTGCGTCGTCGTCGATGACGAGGGCATGACCACTGTGGAAGGGGTGTACGCAGCGGGCGACATCACCCGTGGGCTCCACCTGATCCAGGTCGCCGCCGCTGAGGGTGCGGTGGCAGGCGTGGCAGCCGCACAGTCGTTGCGTGGCGATGTCACGGTGGCTGGTGCGCCGACGCCCGCCCCCGACCCAGAGGTCGCCCTGCAGTCGGCCCATTAGGGTGACGGTCGGGCGCAGGGGCCGCGCAACACAAGTGACTGAGGTCGACGGGCGAGCGGGCTGGCGCCGGAGGTTCTCGGTAGGTTCCTCTCTTTCAGATTCGCTGCCCGCAGTCCGCCCGATAGATTCGAGCCCGGAACGGTGGCAGAGCGGCCAAATGCATCCGCCTTGAAAGCGGAAGGGTTCACGCCCCGGGGGTTCAAATCCCTCCCGTTCCGCCAA
>JANOYI010000317.1:0-1833 GCA_031428795.1 Ilumatobacteraceae bacterium
GGACTGGTGAATACAGCGTGCGGCGCAGGCCGGTTGTCGTACTCCTGGAGCTCGTCAGGGTGGGTGAGGTTGTGGCGCACGGCCTTCGCTTCGCCGTTGGCCATGTGCTTCAACTGGTGTCGACCGTTGATGTCGCCAAGAGCCCACACACCCGGTGCGCTGGTGCGGCCGTACTGGTCGACGACCACGTTGCCGAGTTGGTCAACGTCGATGCCGCCTGCCTGCACGCGCAGCTCGTCGCTGTTGGGAATGCGCCCAGCCGCCACCAGCAGTACGTCGCCTTCGATGGTGCGCGGGCCGGCGTCGCAGATGATCTCGAGACCCACGCCGGTGTCGGTTCGGTAGACGCGCTCGACAGTCGTGCCGAGAGCGAGGTCGAAGCGCCCGCCCGCGATCTCGGTGAAGCGGCGCGACACGTCGTGGTCTTCGAACTGCAGCAACCAGTGGCCGCGGTTGATGATGGTGACCTTCGAACCGAGCGCCTGGAAGACGTGGCCGAGCTCGGTGGCGATGAAGCCGCCACCGACAATAATCAGGTGTTTGGGCTGCTGCGCAATCCGCAGGATGCTGTCGCTGGTGTGGAACGGCACATCGTCGATGCCGGGCACATCGGGGATGAACGAGCGGGCACCCGCCGCGATCACGACACGGTCACCCGTGATCCGGACGCCGCCAACTTCCAACTCTCGTTCGCCGACAAAATGCGCGGAATGCTCGTAGACATCCACGTTGGACAGGCTGTGGCGATACTGGCGGCCGCCCTCCACGATGGGATCGATACGGCCGAATACGCGATGCACAATCGCCGACCAATCGGCACCAACGAACTCGGTCTCGATGCCGTAGCGCGAGCCGTCCTTCGCATGCTCAGCCAGGTCGGCCGGGTAGATCAGCATCTTGGAGGGAATACAGCCACGATTCAGACACGTGCCCCCAAACAGACTGCGTTCGATCATTGCGATGCGCCAGCCGTCCATCTCCGGCCCGATGACAGAGTTGCCGGAACCGGCGCCGATGATAATCAGGTCGTAGTGCTGCGCTGTCGTTGTAATCGAAGTCGTGTCCGAACTCATTTGGTCAGGCTGCCAGCACATCTGAGCTCTGCAACGCGACGGCGGCCAGATTGCGCGAAGGTTTGAGTTGCATCATCAAAGGGAAGGACCAACACATGACCATCTACACACTCCCCGAGCTGCCCTACTCCCCCGGCGCGCTGGAGCCGCACTACAGCGGCGAGATCGTCGACCTGCACCACAGCAAGCACCACGCCGCCTACGTGAAGGGCGCCAACGACACGCTCGATGCGATGGCCGCCGCCCGCGAGGCTGGCGACTTCGCCAACATCAACGCTCTGTCGCGCAGCTTCGCCTTCCACCTCAGCGGTCATGTGCTGCACAGCATCTTTTGGACCAACATGAGCCCCGACGGTGGTGGCAAGCCGGAAGGCGAACTGGCCGCCGCTATTGACGAGGTCTTCGGTGACTTCGACTCGCTGCAGGCCCAACTGACCGCGGCCACCACCAGCGTGCAGGGCATTGGTTGGGGTGCGCTCGCCTGGGAGCCCGTGTCCGGCCGCCTGATCGTCGAGCAGATCTACGATCACCAGGGCAACGTCGGTGCCGGTTCCGTGCCGCTGCTGGTCATCGACTCGTGGGAGCACGCCTACTACCTGCAGTACAAGAACGTGAAGGCCGACTTCGTGAAGGCATTCTGGAAGATCACCAACTGGGGCAACGTCGCCGAGCGCTTCGCCGCCGCCCGAACCATCCCGCCCACCATCTAAGTTCGCTCATATTCGTCGGGAACCTGATGCGTCGCTCACGACTCTCTAGT
>JANOYI010000318.1:0-2283 GCA_031428795.1 Ilumatobacteraceae bacterium
CGACCGGCTGGGTGGCATGTTCCTGGTCGCGCTCCTCGTCGTCTTCCTCTACTGGGTTTTGGTCTTCAAGAGCCGCTTCGGTTTCCGGCTTCGGTCCTCGGGGCTGAACCCCGGCGCCGCCCGCACGTCGGGCATCGACGCGAACAAGATGATCGTCGTCTCGCTGCTCATCTCCGGCGGCATCGCCGGTCTGGTCGCCATGCAGAGCGTCGTCGGCGAGATCTACGCCTACGGCCCGACGGCCACACCCACGCAGTTGGGCTTCCTCGGTATTGCCGTGGCGCTCCTCGGCCGCCATCACCCGATCGGCATCGTCAGCGCAGCGCTGCTGTTCGGTTTCCTCGACTCCACCTCCGCGCAGCTACAGCTGGCCGACATTCCCAGCTCGATCGTCAAGCTCATCCAGGCCATCACGGTGCTCACGGTCGTGATCATCAACGAGGCCACCATCCGTTGGCTCAACAAGCGAACTGCCGAGCAAACAGCAGCGACGCTCATCCACACCACCGAGGCGGAGGTCGCATCAGCATGAGCACCATCGAGATCCTTCCCGATACGCCGACGCCGGCTGCGAAGCGCAAGACGCTGCTCGGCTCGCGCCGCAACACCATGATCGGCGCCGCGTTCCTCGGCCTCGCTCTCATGTCGATCACGCGAATCATCACCGACGAAAACGCACTCACCTCGTCGCAGACCATTGGCACCTCGTTGCGCGTGATGGTGCCCATTTTGATGGCCGGCATCGCTGCCCTATGGGCCGAGCGATGCGGCGTACTCAACATCGGTATCGAGGGCATGATGATTCTCGGCACCTGGTTCGGCGGCTATTTCGCGTGGCAGTACGGCGCGTGGGTCGGCTTGGCCATGGGCATCGTTGGCGGCATGCTCGGTGGCCTCATTCACGCCTTGGCCACCGTGCGCTTCGGTGTCAACCAGACCATCTCCGGCGTCGTGATGAACATCTTCGCCTTCTACGGCGCGCGCTACCTCAGCGACTTGCTGTTCGTGGGCGAGCAGGGCGGTGGCGTCAGCCAGTCGCCGCCGCAGAAGTCCTCGATTCCGAAGTTCGACGTGCCATTCCTCGCTGGCGGCGACCTGTTTGGTTGGCGAACTCCCGATATTTTCGGCTGGTTCGAGAGGAAGCACTGGTTCCTGCTCGGCGACCTTGGCGGCATCGGTCGCGGCCTCACCTTCAACGTGTCGTGGGCGACGGCCATCGCGCTCATCACCGTGCCGATCAGCTTCTGGCTGATGTGGCGCACACGGTTCGGTCTGCGGTTGCGTTCGTCAGGCGAAGCCCCGAGCGCGGCAGAGAGCCTCGGTGTGCGGGTGATCCCGCTGCGCTATGCCGGCCTCATCATCAGCGGTGGCTGCGCAGGTTTCGGTGGTGCCACGATGGCCATCGTTGCGTCGTCGTACTACCGTCAAGGCCAGACCCAGGGCAACGGTTTCATCGGTATGGCCACCCTGATCTTTGGCAACTGGCGCCCCACCGGTGTGCTCGCGGGCGCGAGTTTGTTCGGCTACTCGCTGGGCATCAAGCTGGTGGCCAACGACAGCATCCCTGCGCTGTTCCTGTTCATCACGTTCATCGCCGGCGCCCTGTTGATTTTGTCGATGTATCGCAAGCAAGCGGTCGGCGCCGTGACGGCGCTCGTCGCGGGCGCTTTGTTCTTCACCGCCTACCAGACGGTCAAGGAAGTGCCTCAGTCTCTGACCCAGGCGCTGCCCTATGTCATCACACTCGTCGTGCTGGCGACCGCCAGCCAGCGCCTGCGTCCGCCCGCGATGGCCGGCGTGCCGTACCGTCCCGGCGAGACGCACTAGCCCAACGGCTCACATGTCGATTCCAGACGGTCCACTTTCAGATGTGCGCGTACTCGATCTGACGTCGGTCGTCATGGGGCCAATGGCCACCCAGATCCTTGGCGACCTTGGCGCAGAGGTGATCAGCGTGGAAGACATCCACGGCGACACCAACCGGTTCATGGGGCCCGGGCCACACCCGCAATTATCTGGCGTGTCGCTGAACCTGCTGCGCAACAAGCGCAACATCTCGCTGGATCTCAAACACCCGTCGGGGCGCGAGGCGTGCCTTCGGCTGGCAGAGCGCGCCGACATCGTGGTCACCAACCTGCGGCCAGGGCCGCTCGGTCGACTGGGGCTGACGTACGAGGATGTCCGCGCCCGAAACCCGAAGGTGATCTTCTGCCAGGCGCAGGGCTGGCCGACCGATGGCCCAGACGGCAACCGACCTGCGTACGACGATGTCATCCAGTCGGC
>JANOYI010000319.1:0-4402 GCA_031428795.1 Ilumatobacteraceae bacterium
TGGTCGGCACTTGCGTTGTGGGAGGGGCCGGAATGGGTCGTGCAGGCGCATACCAACTTCATCGAGGCGGGCGCCGACATGGTCACCACGAACAGCTATGCGCTGGTGCCGTTTCACATCGGCGAGGAGCGGTTCGCTGCGCGGGGCCGTGAACTGGCAGCGTTGTCCGGCCAGCTGGCTCGGCAGGCTGCTTCCGCCGGCGACAGGGCCGTCGTGGTCGCGGGTTCGTTGCCGCCGTTGTTCGGCTCCTACCGGCCCGACCTGTTCGTCGCGGAGAGGTCCGCGAGCATCATCGATCCGTTGGTGGATGGCCTGGCCGAGAGTGTCGACGTGTGGCTCGGCGAGACGTTGGGCTCAATCGTGGAGGCGAGCACCGTGCGCGCCGCGCTCGACCGAGCCGGCTCCAGCCTGCCGTTGTGGATCTCGTACACACTCGACGATCACGCGCGGGGCACGCTGCGCTCCGGCGAGCCAGTGGCCGATGCGGTACGAGTCGCGGTCGATCTGGGTGCCGAGGCGGTGTTGTACAACTGTTGCCAGGCGGAGTCCATCACCTTCGCCATCGAGACGACGCTCGGGGTGGTGCCCGCCGGCGTAGCCACTGGCGGTTACGCCAACCGGTTTGTTGCCAGCCACTCCGCTGAGGTAGAGGCCAACGCCGGGCTGTCCAACTTCCGTGACGACCTCGACCCCGAGGCGTACCGCGGCTTCGTGGCCGAGTGGCTGAGCATGGGTGCCACCCTTGTAGGCGGTTGCTGCGGGATGGAGCCCGCTCACATCCGCGAAATCGCCGCCCTCGTGAACACGGCCTGAGCCGCGATGTCCGAAGAAGGCAGCTAGCTCTGCCGTGGGTGGCCGATGCCGACGTCGCGGGCTGCGGCAACTGCTTGAGCGCGGTCGTCGACCTGCAACTTGGTGAAGATGTTGGACACGTAGTTGCGCACGGTTCGTTCGCTGAGGAACAGCTCGGCAGCGATTGCTGCATTGCGCATCCCGCGGGCGAGGAGCTCCAGTACCTCCCTCTCTCGTTGGCTGAGTTGCGAGAACAACTGCGGTGGCTCAGGACTCTTGTCTTCGGGCACCCTGCCGAGCATCTCCAGCAGACGTCGCGCAGTTGTCGGCCCGAAGATGGCTTCGCCACGAGCAATGCCGCGCAGCGTTGCAGCAATCTGGTCGTCGTCGGCGTCCTTCAGCAGATAGCCGCGGGCGCCGGCGCGAACGGCGGCGAATACCAGTTCGTCTTCCTCGAACATGCTGAGTACCACCACGCCGGTTGTTGGGCTCGCCGTGGTGATTCGTCGGGTGGCCTCGATTCCGTCGAGGTTTGGCATTCGAACGTCCATCACGACAACGTCAGGTGCGAGTGCGGACGCGAGATCGACCGCCTCGTTGCCGTCGGCGGCCAGCCCGACGACATCGAACCCGCCGATCTCGGTGAGTAGTCGGGAGAGCCCGTCGCGATACACGGGGTGGTCGTCGGCGATGATCACGCGGATGACTTCGTCGTTCATGCGGGCAGCTCCAGAACGATGGTCGTGCCGGAACCCGGAGTGCTCGAGACGGTGGTGACGCCGTGAGCGAGACCGGCTCGGTAGACCATGCTGCGCAGGCCCATGCCCGATGGCGTCGAGGTGTCGAAACCGCGACCGTTGTCTGCGATCTCGATGTGCAGCACCCCTTCATCATGGTCGACCCGCAATGTGCACAGGGTCGCCCGGCTGTGCCGGACGACGTTAGCAAGTGCTTCGGCGACGACTCGATAGGCGGTACTGGCTGTACCGGACGACAGGTCGGGGAGCAACGCTGGCTCGAAGACGATGTGCATCCCGGTGGTTCGTCGAATGTCGGTCAACAGGATCTGTAGCGCCGAAACCAGCCCAACGTCCTCGAGTACCGACGGCTGCAAACCATCGACGACCCGTCGGATTCCCCGAATCGCGTCGGCGATCTGGTCGATGACCTCTGCGATTGCGGTGTCGCCAGGTAGACGGCGGCGATGAGCGGCCAGCTTCAACCGTGCAGACGCCAGCGTCGGGCCGACATCATCATGCAGGTCGCGCCGCACACGCCGCCGCTCCTCGGCTTGTGCGTTCTCGAGCGCGTGTTGCGCGCGGCGTAGTTCTTCGCTGACGCGAATGGACTCGACGGCGATGGACACATAGCCCGCGATCTCGTGCAACGTCCGTACGTCTGCGGCGCCGAGTGACTCGTTCGCTCTCGCGGTGACACGCACCTCACCCACGCGCCGCTGGCCGTATTGCAGCACAACGATGGTGAATGCGCCACGAGGAGCTCCTGCTGTCGCGGTCTCGACTCCATCGATGACCAACTCCACAGAGCCCAGGCGGAGCTCGTGGCGCATTGTCTCCGCCAGCGCTCGGGCCTTCCCGCTCGGGCCGTCCGCGATGACGACGTCGTCAGCGAAGCGTGTCGCCATGTCCGACGGCTTGGTGCCTCGGCCGAACCATCTTCGAGTCAGCCTCGTGGCAAGAGTGGCTGCGGGTGCGCTGATTGCAACCACCACGCCGGCGGCAAGGATGCTCGGCACAGTCAGCGATGTGCTCTCGCTCGTGGCAAGTGCCAGCACACCCAGCACACCCAAGTAGACCGCGGTGAGAACTAGGCCAATGAGCGCAACGAGTAGCGACCGATTGACAAGGGCCCGCAGCTCGTACAGCTGGAAGCGAACTACGGCTATCGCGATCGACGTGGGAAGCGCGAGGTTGAAGAGCGCGACTACTGCTTCCGGCAGCGCGTAACGCTGTCCTGTCACCGCTGGCACCAGTGCGTCGACCACGAACATTCCGACAACGACCGCCGCCCCGATGAGAACAGCTTAATTGGGTCGCTTTTCGTTACCTGTTGCGCGTCGACGCCCAACAGCGAGGCCAACCAGGCTGATCACGGTGGCGACAAAGGCGATCATTCGGGCTATCGCCTGCATCCCGAGTGCAGCCTCTGCGGCACCTTCAGCACCTGTGGGATCAACCAGCTCGGCGGCTTGTCGGGTTGCTACCGGGGCAGCCAGTACAGCCGCAACCAGTGACAACGCAGCAATGACAGCGAAGATCACCACTGCGAACCACCGCCAGCGTCGGCTCCGCGGGCGACCGCTGGGGAACAGAACCAGCGGCGCGACGAGCACGAGCGGCCATGGCAGCGCTGACATCCAGACAGAAAGCCATGCGGCGGCCGCACCGCCGGGGAGCGACCCGGGATCATGGAGCATGGATTGGAAGGCCCACCACGACGCGAGAAACGCAACGACTCCGACGGTGCCGCCGCCGAGGAGCAGCCAGCCGATGGGCAGCTCGGGGCGGCGTCCGCACACGAACCAACCGAGGAGCGCAAAGCCGACGAAGGCCACGGCCAGTCCCCAACTGTCGCCGTTGCCGGGCAGGTCTCCGGTGCGAAGAGAGCCAATGGTCCCCGCCACGCCGAGAACTACGGAGGTGCCGAGCAGCCCGTGACGAACCCCTTCGCGAGTCATCTGCTCAGCGTCGACGCTCAGCCGGATCTTCGCAAGGGCGCGTTGTCACAAGCGCATTGTGACAAATCTCTGACCGGCGGCCGATGCGTAGACGTCAACTCTTCATTCAAGGTGCTGACAACTACAACGTCACTCGGAGGAACTGCCATGAAACACCTGATTCTTACGTCGTTCACGCTCGCAACAGCTGCGCTACTCGGCGCGTGTGGCAGCGACGAACCAGATCGCGCAGGCGACGCGGCGACAGTGCAACTCGCAGACTATTCCATCACGATGCCCGACACGATTGCGGGTCCACTCGTCGACCTGAAGATCACGAACGGTGGAGAGAAGGCACACGAGCTGGGCATCGCACAGCTTGAGCCGGGCACGACCCTGGAGGAGGCGGTTGCGTTCGTCCTCGCAAGCGGGGAGCTAGACGAGATGCTCATCGATGATCCAGGGGGCACCGCTCTCATCGGCGCCGGCGCCACCCTCGGCTACACCCGTGCTCTGGCGCCGGGAACCTACGTCTTCTTCTGCTCGCTCCCGGCGCCCGGCGGCGCGAACCACTCGCAGAACGGGATGATCAAGATGTTCACCGTGACGGACAGCAACGCTGACGCTGACGACAATGAGCCACCCAAGGCCGACTTCACCGTCGCACTCGGGGACGAATCCGTTGTTGTTCCCACACTCACAGCCGGCACGCACGTCATTGCTGTGACCAACTCCGGAACCCGTCCGCATGAACTATCGATCGCCGGAGTCCCAAGTGATGCCGACCTCAGCAAGGGTGCGGAAATCGTGGAGTGGATCGAGAACGGACAGGACGGACCAGCGCCGCTACCCGTCGACTTCCCGGGTGGGATCAAGTCGATTGAACCAGGCGTGACAGTCGCTCTCACGGTGACCCTCAAGGCTGGACACACG
>JANOYI010000320.1:0-5162 GCA_031428795.1 Ilumatobacteraceae bacterium
GCAGTGCAGGGGGTTCCCAGGCACGTCGCCTTGCCGGTCGCGGACGGGTCGCTGATCCTGATCTCGCCCGCCTCGTCGAAGCTGGTCAACTCGATGTTCGGCGAATTTCAAAGCCCATCGCCTGCAATCCTGCTGCACCCCATCGACGCGGCCGCGGCCGGTGTTGTCGCTGGCCAGACCGTGCGTGTGTGGAACGAGACGGGCTCCATCACGGTGCCCGTCGAGGTCAACACCGACACCCGCCCCGGCGTCGCCGTCATGAGCAAAGGTGTCTGGCTACGGAATCACTCCGACGGTTGCGGCGTCAACACCCTGACCCCAGCCACCGGCGACACTCTCATCAACGGCGCCTGCTTCAACGACACCATCGTCCAGCTAGATCCCATCGACCTAGCCATCAACATCGGCGTTGTTCTGCGGGAGTACCGCATCTCAACGCCGATGCTCGTGGTGGCGGGTTACACGACGTCGGCGGCGGCGCCGGTGAACTGGGCGTTGTAGAGGGTGTAGTAGGCGCCGTGGCGTTGCAGCAGTTCAGTGTGCGAGCCCTGCTCCACGATGTGGCCGGCATCCATCACCAAAATGGTGTCGGCGTCGCGGATGGTCGACAGGCGGTGCGCGATCACGAAGCTGGTGCGGCCGCCGCGCAGCTTGGCCATCGCACGTTGGATCAGAACTTCCGTGCGGGTGTCAACAGAACTAGTGGCCTCGTCGAGGATGAGGATGGTGGGGTTGGCCAGGAAGGCGCGGGCGATGGTGAGTAGCTGCTTCTCGCCGGCGCTGACCGAGCTGCCCTCGTCGTCGAGCACGGTGTCGTAGCCCTGTGGCAAGGAGTGTGCGAATCGGTCGACGTAGCAGGCCTTGGCCGCCGCCATGATCTGCTCTTCCGTGGCATCGGTATTACCGTACGCGATGTTCTCGCGGATCGTGCCCCCGAACAGCCAGGTGTCCTGCAGCACCATGCCCATCTGGCTGCGCAGCTCGGCACGCGGCATCTGTGAGATGTCGCGACCGTCGAGGGTGATTGTGCCGCCGTTGAGTTCGTAGAAGCGCATGATCAGGTTGACCAGCGTCGTCTTGCCGGCGCCGGTGGGGCCGACGATGGCGACGGTTTGGCCAGGTTCGGCCACCAGCGATAGGTCGTCGATCAGCGGCGTGTCGTCTCGGTAGCGAAACGACACGCCGACGAATTCGACGCGTCCCTGGATCGGCGACGGGTTGATGTTCGCTGGTGCATCTGGCGACTGCTCGGGTGCATCGAGTAGCTCGAAGACTCGCTCGGCAGATGCGATGCCGGACTGCAACACGTTGACCATCGAGGCCGTCTGGGTGAGCGGATGAGCGAACTGGCGTGAGTACTGGATGAATGCCTGCACGTCACCGAGTCCAAGTGAGCCGTTGGCGACCTTGAGACCGCCGAACACTGCGATGGCGACGTAATTCAGGTTGCCGATCATGATCATCGCCGGCTGCACGCACCCGCTGATGAACTGTGCCGAGAAGCCAGCCTTGTAGAGCTTGTCGTTGGTGGCGTCGAAGCGAGCCTGTGCCTCGCGCTGGCGGCCGAATGCTTTCACGATCGGGTGGCCGGTGAACGTCTCCTCGACCTGCGCATTCAGTGCGCCTGTGTGCTTCCACTGGCCGATGAACTTGCCCTTCGAGTGGCCGGCGATCCATTTCATCAGCACGATCGAGATGGGCACGGTGACGATGGCGACGATGGCCAGCTGCCACGAGATCCACACCATCATGGCGATGGTGCCGACAATGGTGAGCACACCTTGTAGAAGTTGGCTGAGCGATTGCTGCATGCTTTGTGCGACGTTGTCGATGTCATTGGTGACCCGGCTGAGCAGGTCGCCGCGAGCTTGACGATCGAGGTACGACAGCGGCATTGAATGCAGCTTCGTTTCCACGTCGGCGCGCAGGCGATACATCGATCGTTGCACCACGCCGGCCAGCACGAACGCCTGCATGTACGCCAGCGCATAGCCGGCGAGGTACAGGCCGACGGCGAACCAGAGCGTCGTGTGGAGTGCGGCGAAGTCGATGCCGGGACCGCCGTTCGATGCCCGCACGAGCCCCTCGAAAATCAGGTTGGTGGCGTGCCCCAAAATCTTCGGTCCCGACACGACCAGCGCCACGCTGATGACGGCGAGCACCAATACGAGGTAGGCCTTCGGCCGTTCAGGCCCGAGGCGGCGGAACAGTCGCTTGCTGGATGCGGGGAAGTCCTTCGACTTCTCTGTCGGTACGCCGACGGTATTCATCCGGCCGCTGCGCATCTCGGCGGCGCTGGAAGGTGGGGCCGGTGCTTTGTTGTCCTCGACGTCGCTCATGCCGCGGCCTCCTCGGCAGTGAGCTGGGAGTTCACGATCTCCACATAGGTCGGGCACCGTTCCAGCAGTTCCTCATGCGTGCCCAACCCGACCGGTTCGCCGTCCTCGAGTACCAGGATCTGATCAGAGTTCTTGATGCTGGTGACTCGCTGCGCAATCATCAGCACGACCGCGTCTCGTGTGTACGGCGCGAGTGCAGCTCGCAGCCGCGCATCGGTTGCCATGTCGAGCGCCGACAGCGAATCATCGAAGAGGTACACCTCGGGCTTGCGTACCAGTGCCCGCGCAATCGCAAGACGTTGCCGCTGCCCACCGGACACGTTGGTGCCGCCTTGCGAGATGGCTGAGTCAATGCCGTCGGGCATGGCGCGAACAAAGTCGGCCGCCTGTGCAACCGTGAGGGCTTCCCACAGCTCGTCGTCGGTGGCGTCTGGTTTGCCGTATCGCAGATTGCTCGCGACAGTGCCGCTGAACAGGTACGGCCGTTGCGGCACCAGACCAATGCGCTGCCAGAGTGCGTCGGTGGCGAGTTCACGGACGTCGACTCCGTTCACCAGAACCGAGCCCTGGGTGACGTCGAAGAGGCGAGCCACCAGGCTGACCAACGTGGTCTTACCCGAGCCGGTGCTGCCGATCACGGCGGTGGTCTGGCCAGCGAGGCAGGTGAACGTGATGGCGGACAAGACCGCATGCTCGGCGCCGGGGTAGCGGAACCCTGCATCGCGGAACTCGATGGACGCGCCCTCGGGAAGGGCGAGCACGGCGTTCTCGGCGGCTTCAACACTGGACGGCGTGTCGAGCACTTCTTGAATTCGCTCGGCGCTCACCGCCGCGCGGGGCACCAGCGCGGCCATGTAGGTGGCCAGCATGACCGCCATCAGGATCTGCGTGAGGTAGGTGAGGAATGCGATGAGCGCACCGATTTGCAGGTTGCCCGAGCCGACGCGATTGGCCCCGAAGTAGATGACGGCGACGCTGGAGACGTTGACGATCATGATGACAGTGGGAAACATCAGACCCATCAGCCGACCGCCGCGGAGCGCGGTGCGAGTGAGTTGGTCGTTGCTGCGTTCGAAGCGCTCGGTCTCGTACTGCTCGCGTACAAAGGCGCGCACCACGCGAATGCCGGTGATCTGCTCACGCAGCACACCGTTGATCTCGTCGGTGCGGTCCTGCACCCGCCGGAATGTGGGGACCATGTTGTAGATGACGGTGCCGATGGAGATCACGAGCACCGGAATCGCGACCGCGAGAATCCACGTGAGTTGTACGTCCTCGCGCAGCGCCATCACCAAGCCACCGGCGGCCGTCAGCGGGGCTGCGATCAGCAGCGTGCACGTCATCTGCACGAGGGTCTGCACCTGCTGTGCGTCGTTGGTGACCCGGGTGATCAGCGTCGGTGGCCCGAAGTGGCTGACTTCGCGTGCGGAGAATTCGGTGACCTGATGGAAGAGCGCGCCGCGGACATCGCGACCGAAACCGGCGGCAACTTTCGAGCCGTAGTAGATGGCGGCGATGGAGAACCCGATCTGGACCAGGCTGACCAACAGCATCAGCCCGCCATGACGCCAGATGTAACCGGTATCGCCAGTGGCCACGCCCTTGTCGATGATGTCGGCATTCAGCGTGGGGAGTGTGAGCGCGGCTGCAGTCTGCGCTGCCTGCAGGAGCACCACCGCAACCAAGAGCGATTTATAGGGACGAAGGTGCGTGCGCAGGAGTCGAATCAACATGCGCCGTCATCATGCCGTCGAGAAGCGAATATGAACGAACTCGGCAAGTTGCTCGCTCGTGGTGTCCGGTAGGTTCACGCGGTCATGAACGTTGCGTCATCGTCCGCCCAGCTTCCCGATCGTGTTGACGTGGTCGTCGTCGGCGCCGGTCTTGCCGGATTAGCCGCGGCTCGCGCCGTCGAGGCCGCCGGCCGCACGGCTGCTCTCTTGGAATCGTCTGACGGTGTGGGCGGCCGCGTGCGCACCGACGTGTTCGAGGGTTTTCGGCTCGACCGCGGATTTCAGGTACTGCTCACCGCCTACCCGGAGGTGAGCCGGCAGCTCGATCTACCGGCGCTACGGCCGTGTGCGTTCGACCCGGGCTCGTTGGTCTGGATGGGCAAGCGGATGTACGCCATCGGTGACCCAACTCGCCGGCCGAGCATGCTGCTGTCCAGCGCGTTCGCGCCCGTCGGCAGCATGACCGACAAGGTGCGCCTAGCCGGCCTGCTGCACCGGCTGCGCAAGGCCGACCCCGTGTCGCTGCTGCAGCGTGAGGACGTGAGCACACTGACCTCGCTGCGCGACCTCGGGTTCAGTACGCGCATCATCGACCGTTTCTTCCGGCCGCTGCTCGGTGGCATTCAGCTCGACGCGAACCTGTCCGCCAGCCGGCGCATGGCCGACATCATCTTGCGTTGCCTTGCCGTTGGCGACTCTGTGGTGCCCGCCATGGGTATGCAGGCGATCCCCGACCAGCTGGCTGCGGGGCTCCTGCCGGGCACGTTGCTGCTGGCGTGTCGGGTCGCGACGGTCGCCCCCGGGGAGGTGAGGCTGGTCGACGGTCGAGTGGTGCGCGGCACACGCGTAGTCGTGGCGACCGAGGGGCCGGCCGCGGCGAAGCTGCTGACCGAACGAGAGGTTGCATCGCCTGCGTCGCGCGCCGTGTCGTGCGTATGGTTCGCTGCACCCAAGCCACCGATGGACGGCAAGCTCGTCGTCCTCGACGGCACGCTCACCGGTCCCGCGCTCAATGTCGCTGTGATGAGCAACATTTCGCCCAACTACGCGCCAGAGGGCCAAGCGTTGATAGCGGCTGCGTGCCCGGCCG
>JANOYI010000321.1:0-2839 GCA_031428795.1 Ilumatobacteraceae bacterium
ACCCAGACCAGATTGCGGTCGTCGAGTTCGAGGTGGTCGATCATCGGATACAGGTGCGACTGGGCGCGGTTCCACGCCAGGAACTCCCACCGCGGCCCCAACACGTACGCGGGAGCCGGGTCCATCGAGGCGATCAAGCGCACCAACGCGTCTGGCGCATCGTCGACTTCGGGCACAGGCTCGCCGGGAACCCTGGCTGCCAGCGTCAGAAGGTGATGTCGTTCCGCATCGTCCAACCGCAAACTCCGCGACAAGGCTTCTAAGACGTCGACCGATGCGTTGATCGGCCGACCCTGTTCCAACCACGTGTACCAGGTCACCGACACGCCGGCCAGAACGGCGATCTCCTCGCGTCGCAGTCCCGGCGTTCGCCGGGCGCGACCGGCCGGCAGCCCGACGTCGTCAGGGTGGAGTGCCTCTCGTCGTGCGCGCAGAAAGGCGGCCAGCTCGTCTCGACGATTCATGAGCTCATTCGATCACGCGAGGACCGAACCTCAACCGCCATTTGCAGCGGGCACGTAGGTGCGGCACGGCTGCCCGCGCAGCGAACCGCATGCGGGCGGCATCGTTGCAGTGACCGTGACCGGGACCACCGAGAGGACCAGTTGTGACGGGTGTTCGGCATCGTGCGCGACGGTGACCCTCTCGCCGTCACTGATGGTTCGGAACGCCCAGATGGCCCGGCTGTTGCCCGGTGCGTCGATCGTCAATCGAATCTGGCTGCCGGCGCGGAAGGGGTGTGCGAAGGGGAAGAGGTCGACTCGGACAGGGACGAACTCTCCCGCGGGCAGGTCGGCCGCGTCGTCTTTGGTGTGCGTGTGAACCGGGTGCAGATCGGTGCTTGCCGCTTCGTCGAGCGCCCGCTGGCTGGCGCGGAGCCACCCGCTTTGCACGTAGATCTCGGTGCCGTCCGGGCGAACCTCGGTGATCGTGACTTCCAGGTCGGTGTCGGCTGCTTCCGATTGAATCCAGAGATCGACAGATCCACTGCCCGCGACAACGGTGTCGATGGCGAGCGGTGGGGTGATGTAGCCGAGGCCGGTGCCGTCGGGCAGTGACCGCCAGTCGTACGTCACGTTGGCGCGCCACACACCATTGCCGCCGCCCTGGTCGGTGCCGTCGTAGAAGGTCGCTGGCAGCGCGGTGGGGTCTGCGGAGTAGCTGTCGCTTCCCGACGGAACCGCGGGATCGGTAGCAGCACCTGCATCGCGTGGTTGAAGCCGTCCGCCTTCGAAGAGTGCCCAGGTTGTTGATTGTGCTGCGGGAATCGGCCACGCATCGAACTCTTCGACGAAGTTCGGCTCGGGGGTGCCCGGCACGAACGACGCGTTGCCGCCCTGTTCGAAGAACACGCGCACCGACTTGTCGGCTTCGAACGCGGTGAGTGCGCCATCGTAGGTCAATCCTGCGAAGCGGCTCTCGAACGGGGCGAATGTGCTGACACCCCAGACAGCGCCGCCGAGCGCTGCCGCGATTCCGTCACCAGCGGATAGGTCGGGAACCTTCTTGCCGACGTACAGCTGCAGGAACTCCATGTATCGAGCGGCGACCGGCGGGCTCAGCGACTCGGTGTGTAGTCCGTTGGTCAGCGTCACGTACACATGTGGCGCAGAGGTGAAGTTGGGCAGCATGTTGGCGAAGTTGCCGCCGGTCTGCTCGTCCTGCCAGGCGCCGGCGATGAACACCGGCACGTTGATCCGGTCGACAAATGTGGCTGGCGCGAGCGAGTCACCCAGCTCACTTGTGTAGTACGGGTTGTCGTCGATTTCGGCGACCAGGTCGGGGTTCTGCAGTCGCAACAACTGGTTGTCTGCGCAGCGCTCGTCGCCGACGTCGGCGCGCTTCTTGCTCCAACCCTGGCCGAACGGCCTTCCGTTGTCGACGCGCTGCTGCGTCCAGTCGACAGCAAAGCCGGTGTTCAGAATGCCGCCTGGGTAGAGCGTGCCGCGGAAGATGTCGTCCAGCACTGAGAGCGGGGTGATGCTGTTGAGGCTTGGCGGTTGTGTCGCAGCGACGTAGAGCTGGCTGATACCCGGGTAGCTGATACCGACCATGCCGACCTCGTTGTCCATCACCCACGGCTGCGCTGCGACGGCTTCGATCACGTCGTAGCCGTCGAGTGACTGCACGGTTTCGAAGTAGCGGAACGAGCCGCCGCTGCAACCCGTGCCACGCATGTTGACGCCCACGTACGCGAAGCCTTGCACGGTGTAGAGCGCAGCCAGCTGCGCACTGTCAGGGTCGCTGGGCTGATATCCGCTGTACTCGACAACGGTGGGGTAGGGGCCGGCCTCCGGCGCGCCTGGGAGGATGACGTTGGCGCTGAGTGTGGTTCCGTCACGCATGGTGATGTAGCCGAAGCCGCCAGCGGGCAGCAGCTCCTGGCTGTCGTACAACGATTGCGGCGGTACTTCGTCGGCGCTGGCGACAGTGAACGCTTCGCTGCGCTCCGTCTCGTTGTCGATCACGTACTCGCCCGGTTCGACATTGCGGAAGAGCAGCGAACCCTGCTCGTCGACGGTGCCGGTTGCAATCAACTCGCCGGCGGTGGTGCGCACGGTGAGCGCAACGCCAGGCTCAGCACTCAGCACCGCGACCTGTTCGGTACCCGGTTGGGTGGTGAACGTCGCCGCTGCTAGGTCTGGTGCGCTCGCGGTGGTGTCGGGCGCTACTTGCGTGGTCTCTGCTGCAGTCTCGGATGGAGTCGTGCTGTAGGCGGCCGAGCGGCCGTCGTCACTGCACGACGCAGTGAGCAGGAGGGTGACAGCGACCGCAGAGCGGAGAGCAAGGGAGCGACGGGACAACATTCGGCGAGTCTGGCACGCAGGTGTGAGGCGTA
>JANOYI010000322.1:0-5677 GCA_031428795.1 Ilumatobacteraceae bacterium
GATCTTGTCGCCAACGCGCTCCTGCTCTGCCATCAGGAACTGCAGGCCAGGTGTGCACGTGCCGGTGCTGCAGTGGGCTGGAGTTCCGACCATATAGGCCAGCGGCTTGCCGAGCGCGAGGGCGTCGGTGAGGGTCATTTCGTGGAGCGGGCAAGGCTCAGGCGTGAGCGAGCAGTACGGCTCGACGCCGCGATGGTCATCGACGGTGGGTGTGTCGAACGGCGGTAGCTCGGTTCCGGTCAGCGGGGAGTTGACGTCGGCTGGCGAGTAGACGGTGAAGCTGGCGCCGAAACCGTCGTCACCTTCGAGGCGCAGCGCGTACGAGCCAGTCGTCGGGAGCGTCGAGCGGACCTCCCAGTAGGGCGTGGTAATGCCGGCGTTCCGTCGAATTGCCGTGACCTCGGCGACGCGTGTGCGTGCATCGTCTGCGGCCTCGATCCAGCCGGTCATCGTAGCCGGGCCGTCGTCGAGCATGCGAGCGTCATCGGCCAACGACACCGGCAGGCGCACGTCGCCGGGCACCATCAAAGGCTCGCTGGGGAACCTTTGTACCAGGATCCAGCCGCCCTCCGGGGCGTCGGTGCCAGAGCCCTTGGAGTTGGCATCGTTGCCACATGCACCGAGAAAAATGGCACTGCCGGCGGCGGTGATGACCTGACGTCGTGAGAAATCCACGCAGCACACGGTACTTCGGTTGCGCCACCGATTCACAGCGTGCGAGTCTGCCGTGCGATGACCTTTGCCACACACCCACGAGTGCAGCGAATCTCGGCTGTAGGTGCGGCCGCCCTGGGTGCTGTATTCGTTGTGGGTGCGGTCGTGCAGCTGCCACAGACCCAGGACGATCTGGCCACGCGGGTGGAGTCAAAGCTGGCTGCCACCGGCATTGTCGTGCGCGCCGAGTTCTCAGGTCAGGACGGCACGCTGCACTGCACACAAGCGCTAGCGGACCCCACCCAAGCGCTGGCGCTCGCCCAGAAGGTTTGGGGCGTTCGAAGTATCGACGTAGATGTCTCGTGCGGTGTGCAGGGCGCGAGGGCAACTGCGACGACAGCCCCGCCGTCAACCCCGACGTCAACCCCAGCCCCAACTCCAACGACAGCATCGACTGTGCCTGCGTCCACGACCGGTGAAGCGGCGAACAGCGTGCCGCCCTCTACGACAGTCCCTGCGACCACCGTGCCGCCGGCCGCCCCCGACCAGTTCACGCTGGCTTTGAAGGACGGAGTGTTCACTCTCGGAGGCACGGTCGCAAGCGACCTTGAGCGTTTCGTGCTCGTCGACCGTGCGAACGCTGCCCTCTCGCCCAGCAACGTCGTCAACAACTTGACGATCACCGACCAGGCGGATGCGGTGCCCGCGACGCAGTTCACCGGATTGCTCGACGTGATGGCGTTGATGCCGACCAGTTTGGCGAGCGGTGCGCTGGGCTGGAATGGCAGCGAGGGCACCCTTGCGGGCTCCTACGTGTCCGACGATGGCCGTGATGCTCTTGAGGCCGCAGCAGCCGAAAGCGGTGTGGTTGCCTCGCTGACCCCACGTGCCACGGCCACCGCTGAGCAGGCCGCCTCGCTCGAAGCGGAACTGAACGCGCTCGTCGCCGCGCAGCCGATCCTCTTCGACAAGGGCAGCGTCGATATCAGCCTGTCATCGCTGGGCACCGTGCAGCAGGTGGCCGGCATCGCCAAACGATTCGCCGGCCTCAGCATCGAGGTGCAGGGCCACACCGACAGCGAGGGCGACCCAGGTCGCAACCTGACCCTCAGCGAGCAACGCGCAGCTGCCGTGCGCGACACACTCATCGCCTTGGGTGTGCCCTCTGGTGACATCACATACAAGGGCTTTGGTGTGACGCAGCTCATCCTCGACAGCAATGGCAACGAATTGCCCGACAAGAGCCGCCGAGTGGTCTTCGGCGTCTCCTCCATCTGACCGCAACTGCACTCGAGACAGGAACAAGCCGTGCCGTACACACTTGCGAAGTGGGCTCTCTGGTTGATCGCCGCCGCCGCCATCGGTCTAGTCGTGGGCTGGATGTTGCGCGGCGCGCGCGGTGCCTCGGTCGAGCCGCCGACCGATGACGAGTTGGCCGACCTGGATCGCTTACGCGACCGTGAGCAGGACATGGACAACGTCGTGAGCGAACGCGACCGTTTGCGCACCGAGCTGGACGACTGTCGGGCGACAGTGGCATTGACACCGTCCGCGCCCCCAGTCGTTGCGGTTGCCGCGGTCGCCGCCGCACCGGGCGCTGCCGCACTCGTTGATGATGGTGAACGCGCACGATTGTTCGCGTTGGTCGTCGAGCACGAAGCAACAATCGGCGACCTGCGCGCCCGAATCTGGAACCGAGAGGCAAAGATCGGCGAGCTGCAGGGCGTACTCACCACTCACAACCTCAGTACGGCTCCCGGCGACCCGGACTTGGCGCGTGGCGCCCAAGTGTTGGGCGAGAAGGTGCGCCTCAACGACTTGACGGTGGTCGAGGGGATCGGCCCCAAGATTGCCGACGTGTTGCATGCCACCGGTGGGATCAAGACGTGGTGGGAGCTGCACCGAACGGACGTCGAGACGCTGCGGGCACTCCTAGAAGGTGCCGGACCGCGGTTTCAGGTGCACGATCCGTCCAGCTGGCCCCAGCAAGCGGGCCTGCTCGCTCATGGCGAATGGGAAGAGTTCAAGGCGTTGGCGGCGAACCTGCGTGGCGGTCGCTTCGCCGGCTAGTGAGCCGTTGATGGGGCGGCTGGGAGGCTGCGACGTCGCTAGGCGTACGATGTGGTCATGACCAAACCCCTCGGCCCCTACACACCCGCCGTTCGCGCCGGCGACTGGATCATCGTGAGCGGCCAGTTGGGCCTGAAGGATGGCGTGCTCGTCGAGGGTGGCGTGCCCGCGCAGACCGCGCAGGCCGTTGAGAACCTGAAGGGTCAGCTGACCTCGATGGGGGCGACTGTGGCTGACGTCGCCAAGACGCTGTGTTTCCTCACAGACATGGAGACCTTCGCCGCGTTCAACGAGGCATATGTCGCAGGCTTCGGCGAGAGCCGCCCCGCCCGCAGCACCATTGGCGTGGCCGCATTGCCCGCTGGTGGCGCCGTCGAGATCGAGGCTTGGGCGTTCAAGCCCTTGGCCGCTGACGCTTGAGTTGTAGGCTGCTGTCGTGCCTGGCGCCCTTGCAATCATCCTCGTCCTGCTGATCTTCCCCGTGATCGCAATCATGGGTTCGGTCACCATTGCCGCGCTGCTCGGTTACCTGCTCAACCGCGATGGCGAGCAACGCAACGCCGGCAGCGAACTGCTCGACACGAATTACTGAACGAGATCGGTAGCCTGGGGACGTCGCAGTCTCCACAGGTTGTGACCACGATCCCGGGCCGCTTGTAACGGTGCCGGGGTCACCTCGTTTTCGGCTCACAGTCGGCCGCATCGCGTTGCTGGCAGACTGACGGTATGCATCAGCACGACGCCTCCACTGAGGTGCTCACGGAAGCCATCGTCCGCTACGCCGTCGACCGGGTGAGTATGGAGCCACCGCTCGATGGGCCTCGCACTGTCGCTGAGTTGAAGGCGATGGCCGGGCGCACCATTACCGAGCGCGGCCTCGGCGGGCTGGAAGCGTTACGAGTGTTTGGTGATGTGCTGGCACCCGCGTGCATTTCGGTCGACCATCCGCGCTTCTTGTCGTTCGTGCCCGCTGCGCCAACTGAGGCCTCGATTCTGTTCGACCTCGTCGTGGGCGCATCGAGCATCTACGGCGGCTCGTGGATGGAAGGCGGGGGAGCCGTCTACGCGGAGAACGAAGCCCTGCGCTACATCGCCGACCTGGTGGGCATGTCCACAGACGCAGGTGGTGTGTTCGTCAGTGGTGGCACCGGCGGCAACCTGAGTGCGCTGATCGCCGCTCGCTATCGCTGGCGCCTGCGAGCCGAAGGAAGGTTCGACCGTACTCGTGGACTGATCATCTCGTCGAAGGGCGCGCACAGCAGCATCGCCTCCGCCTGCCGGGCAATGGACGCCGACGAGATTTCCGTGGCTTCCGACACCGAGGGCAGACTGCACGTCGCCAACCTGCGCAAGGTCGTTGCCGCGCTGGAGCCGCAGGACCGTGAGCGCGTGTTCGCGATCGTTGCCACGTGCGGCACCACCAACGCTGGCGTCATCGACGACCTTGACGCGGCGGCAGACGTTGCCGAGGAGTTGGGCGTGTGGTTCCACGTGGATGGGGCCTATGGAGGTGCTGGCTTGGCCGCCCCCAGCGTGCGCGCGAAGTACCACGGCATCGAGCGCTGTGACAGCTTCATTGTCGATCCGCACAAGTGGTTGTTCGCACCGTTCGACTGCTGCGCGTTGCTGTACGCCGACCCGCTCGGTGCTCGCGCCGCGCACACGCAGCACGCGGAATACCTCGACGTGCTGCACGCCGACGAGGGGCAGGAGGAAGACTGGAACCCCAGCGACTTCGCGCACCACCTCTCCCGCCGCGCTCGCGGTTTGCCCTTCTGGTTCAGCCTCGCGACGTACGGAACGGCGGCGTATCGCGACGCCATTGAGACGACGCTCACCGTCACACGTGAGACAGCCCGACTGATCCGTGAGGCGGAAACTCTCGAACTCTTGATGGAGCCCGAGTTGAGCGTGGTTCTCTTCCGTCGCCTCGGCTGGGGCCCCGCCGACTATCAGGCATGGAGCGATGCGATGCTGGCCGCCGGCACGGCCTTCGTGGTGCCCACCGCGTGGGCGGGCGAGACCGTTCTGCGGTTGTGCATCGTCAACCCACGCACCACGATCGACGACGTGCGACTGATCCTCGACTCACTCGCCTGATCGGAGCGTCGCATGGCTGATTTATTGATTCGTAACGCCCTCACCATCGCCACCGTCGACCCGCAGCGGCGCGAGCTCGCGGGTGGTTGGGTAGCCATCACGGACAACTTGATCGAGGCAGTTGGCGCGAGTACCGAACCTGCCCCCGCGGCCACGCGCACAGTCGATGCGAGCGACTGCCTGGTCACACCCGGGCTGATCAACGCCCATCACCACATGTTCCAAAACCTCACGCGCGCCTACCCGTCGATGACGGACAAGCCGCTCTTCGGTTGGTTGCAATCGCTGTACCCGTTGTGGCGTGCGATCGACGAGGAGTCGGTGTACGCGAGCGCGTTCGTGGGCTTGGCCGAGCTTGCCCTCAGCGGGTGCTCCACCAGCACTGACCACCTGTACCTGCACCCGCGTGGCGCGGGCGACCTGCTGAGCGCGGAGATTGCTGCGGCTCGCGAGCTGGGCATGCGCTTCCACCCAACGCGCGGGTCGATGAGCCTCAGCCAGAAGGATGGCGGCCTTCCGCCCGACGATGTCGTCGGTGATGACGATGAGATCCTCGCCGCCAGTGAGGCAGCGGTGCACGCCCACCACGACCGCAGCCACGGTGCGATGGTGCGGATCGCTCTTGCACCGTGCAGCCCGTTCAGTGTCACCGAGCAGCTGATGGCGCGCAGCGCAGAGCTGGCCGAACGGCTGGATGTGCGCCTGCACACCCACTTCGCCGAAAACGCGGAGGACGATGAGTTCTCGCAGGCGACGTTCGGCTGCCGCCCGATGGAGTACCTCGAGCGCACTGGATGGTGCACGGATCGCACGTGGGTGGCGCACTGTGTGATGCCCAACCATGATGAACAGC
>JANOYI010000323.1:0-2672 GCA_031428795.1 Ilumatobacteraceae bacterium
CGCGCGTTGCTTCGAGCGCCGCCGCGAGCACCAGCCCCGGGATGTGTGCGGGACCGCAGACCTGCGCTTCGATGATCGGGCGAAGCTCGGGAACCAGCACGTGCACCAGCGAGTGAGCAGCGCGGTCTCGCCAATACCAGGCGTCTGGCCCACTCAGCCCCGCAGCCGCCGATCGCACGACGGCGGCCGCCTGCCGCTCATCGCCTTCCCCGACTGCCAGCGCGGCAGTCGCAATTTGTTTCAGGACGGTCGCCAGCTGCCCGGGCATCTCCGTCAGCACATCATCGAACGAGGTGATGAGTTCGCGGGCCAGCGGCAGCTCGCCGAGCCATGCGGCTTTGCAGGCGAGTTCGAGCCCGATCTCCTTCGCCAAGAACAGATCGCCGAGCTGTTCGTAGCGCCGATGGAACTCGGGAAGCCGGGCGCGGACATGATCAACCCGGCCGTCGAGCCAATCGATCCGCAAGACGGCGATCTCGCGCTGCGGGTCGGGCAATCCATGGCTCAGCAAGCTGGCCGCAGCCAGCTCAGCACGCGCGTGGAGCAGATCCCCGTTTCTGCGATGAGCCACGCTGCGGAGCCAATGCACCTGCGGCAACCAGCCCGCTGCTTCGGGGCCGACGTCGGCCAACGCGGCCAGCACACCGGTCGAGTCGCCGGTGAGGTGCGCGACAGCTGCGGTACCTACGGCGGCGACTGCTCCGGCTCGCTTCGACCCTCCGGCTGCAAGTTCGGTAGCCCGTAGGTTGATCGCCCATAACCCGGCGAAGTCGTTCGTCCACCACCGCACGAGGCCCTCGCGTTCGAGCGACGCCAGCTCGCCATCCACGTCCTCCCGAGCGCGGAACGCTGCAGCAGCGGCGGCAAATGCCGGGACCGCCTCGATCGGCGAGCGGGCCTGGATGCCGATCCCTGCGGCAAGCAGGGCCACAGGATGCTGACGCCAGTCTTTCGGCAGGGTGCGGTACCACCGCCCAATATCGTCGGCACCGATCTCGGCGGAAGCATCGACCAAGAAGCCGCGCAACAACTCGAGCACCTCGTCCCAGGCCTCAGCCTCGACCAGCAGGCCGACCGCAATGCCGGTACGGCCTGCGGCGAGATGCGCGTCGGCCGCACGACAGTGCGCCTCGGCGGTGGAGCTCTGGTCGAGCAACCGTCGTAGCGCTGGTTCCCACAACGGGTGCAACTCCGCCCATCCGACCGTCGATCGCTTCACGAGCGGCAGCGACGCAACGAGTTCGTCGACTGTCGAAGCGTGGCCGGCCAGTGCGGTCACCACTGCGTCATCGCCGCCACCGGTGACGGCGAACTTGGCCAAGAGCAGTGAACGGACAGTGCCGAGACGGCCGATTACCTCGTCCCACAAGTAGTCGAGCACCAAGTCGGTGCCGGTGCTCGCGGTCAACTCCACCAGCGCCGGCCAGCCGCCAGTGGACGAGAACATTCCGTCACTCAACCCACATAGGCGCGCAAACGCGGCGAGTTCGGCGTCGCTGAAAACCAGGTCCGGTTCGGTGATTCTGAGCAGACGGCCACCGGCAGCAAGTCGGGCCACGCGCACCGGGACGACGTCGCGTGAGGCCAACAGCAGATGCCCGTTTCTCGGCAGTTCGTCGATCAGCCGACCGAGCAACATTGCGCCGGGAGAGTCCGACGGGATTTCGTGCACGTCATCGAGCACGAAGCAGACGTCGATCGGCGCTTGCGCCCAGACTGCGTCGAAGACGTCCTCGATACCTGATGCATTCGGCACGCCCAATGCCTCCGCCAATCCGGCCAGAAGGTGACCCTCGAACTCGTCGGCTGGTTCGCATGACAACCAGACGTCATGGATCGACTGGTCGTCGGCGAGTTCGTTCATGGCCGCCACGAGCAACTGCGTCTTACCGAACCCGGGTCCAGCGACCACGGTGATGACGCGGTTCGCGCGTCGGGCAGCCAGCTTCGATGTCAGACGCGGCCTGTCGATAAACCGCTCCGACGGTGAGGGTGCCTGAAGGCGGAACGGTCGGGACACTTCTCCCGACCGTATCAAGCGATTCCCCTTAGGTCAGCCGAGCCCTCCGGCCTAGACTGCCCGCCGAGGTTCCCGCCGGGTTAGCTCAGCTGGCAGAGCAACGCACTTGTAATGCGTAGGTCAAGGGTTCGATTCCCTTACCCGGCTCCACTTCGGGTACCACTTGACCTGGGTGCGCTCCGTTTCGCTTTCCGTAACTGAGCGCACCCAGATTCGCGTGCTACGTGTTGCGGGTGTTGTAGTCGGTGATCAGGCCGTTGGCTTGGGCGGCTGCAGAGTCGAGGGTGGCGGCCACATCGGCACCATCGAAGATGGCGGCAATCGCTGTCGCCAGGACTGAACGCACCTCACGCAGCGGACCCATCACGGGACCAGCCGAGGTTGGTGCGTCGGGCGTGGCCAGTAACTGCTCGTAGGCCACACCGAACCGAGCGTCGGAGGCAACCGTCGACTTGTATGGGTCAAGCTCCAGCGCGTCGGTGCGGACGGGAATGTAGCCCGTTGCCGCCGCCCACTGGCTCTGCTGCTGTGCCGCCACCAGGTACGTGATGAAGTCCCATGTTGCGGCCGTGCGAACGTCGTCACCAGAGTCGACCGGCCACAGCGAAGCGCCACCGATCAGCGCACCGGGCAGGCCATCGGGGCCGGGCAT
>JANOYI010000324.1:0-1847 GCA_031428795.1 Ilumatobacteraceae bacterium
GACCTGTCGTTCGGTGGAGGTGACGGGATCGTGGAGTTTGCGGACGTCACGGCTCCTTTCAGGATCGGCCCGCGCGTCATGGCCGCTGCTCTGCCCGATGGGCGCCTCGTCGTGTCCTTCGACGACCCCGACGCCTCCATCAGACTCGTTCGGCTGACGGCAACGGGCGAGGCGGACGCCACCTTCGGGACGGCCGGACGCGCGTTTCTGCCGTTCGTTGGCGCCTTGATGTCGATCGACGTAGACGACGACGGATCGATGACCCTCGGAATGAACTATCAATCAGATGATCCAAGGAGTCCGCTCCTCTCGACAGTCGTTCGTGCTCTCCCAACTGGTGACCTCGACACGAGTTTTCGGCCGACCGGCTGGATCCCAGGATCCGCGGGGCTGGCCGAGCTTGGGGTTGTTGGATACTCGGTCGGGGGGTCCTTGGCGTTTCTTCACGACGACTCGCTCATGGTCGCAACCGCGCAATACGGCACGTTCCCGTTCTACCTCGTTTACGGTGTCGCACAGCTCACCAAGCTTGAGCTTCCACCGCGCACGCGCGTCGTCGCCGTTACCCAGCCAGCGCGGGCACTGATGCCAGCGGTGCGCTTGATGAACGCTCATCAGCCATAGCGCCGGAGAGTCCAGCGGCGACGCGGGCGTAGCCTTCATGCATGGCTACCTCCTTTCCGTTTACTTCTGCACTGGTCACTGGCGCGTCGAGCGGGATTGGTGAGGCGATGGCCGAGCTGTTGGGCGCTGCTGGCATTCCGACCGTTGTCGTGGCGCGGCGTACGGACCGATTGCAGCAGCTGGCGGATCGGTTCCCTTGCATCGAAGTTCTCGCGGCCGATCTCGGCACTGCGAAGGGTCTCAGCAAGGTCGTCGCCCGCGTCGAGGACGAGGCGCTGCCCATCGACCTCGTTGTCAACAATGCAGGCTTCGGAACGTCTGGCGAGTTTCACGAACTCGACGCTGATCGGCTGGGCGCCGAGGTACAACTCAACGTCGCAGCACTCACTCGGCTGAGCCGGGCGGCGCTGGGGGCGATGGTGCCACGTGGACGCGGCTACCTGCTCAACGTCAGCAGTGTGGTCAGCTTCCAGCCAGCCCCGAAGCTGGCGGTCTATGCGGCCACCAAGGCATACGTGACCAGCTTGTCCGAGAGTCTGCACGAAGAAGTACGTGGCACTGGGGTGCACGTCACGGCGTTGTGCCCGGGCCTCACACGCACTGAGTTTCAGAGTGTCAGCAGCACCGAGAGCTACGCCAAGGACTACCCGTCATTTGCGTGGCTGGAATCGACGGAGGTAGCTCAGGCCGGACTCGACGACGTCGCGAAAGGCAAGGCGCTTTCAATCCCAGGTGCGATGTACAAGAGCATGGTCGCCGGCGTCAGCATCATGCCGCGCGGCCTCACCCGTCGCCTGAGCAGCCTCGTCCAGCGCGGCTAAGAGCGCTCGTCGTCGTCCTCGGTCAGTGCAATCGCATTGGCCATTGCCAGCTCGTCGTCGTCCTCGCTCTGCGGTAGGTCGCGGTAGGAGGCAGCGATTACAGCACCAGGGCTCTCGGGAGAAGTGGAGGTCGGCATCTGGCAACCGGCTCAGTACTCGACGGCGGCGAACGATGAGAGTTTGTCGATGCGGTGGCGGGCGTCGATCATGCGGACTGTTCCGCTGCGCGAACGCATCACCAGGCTCTGTGTGCGGGCACCACCGTGCTCGTACCGCACGCCACGCATCAGTTCGCCGTCGGTGATACCGGTGGCAGCGAAGAAACAGTTGTCGCCCTGTACCAGGTCGTCGGTGTGCAGCACGCGTGACAGGTCGTAACCGGCGGCAATTGCTGCATCGCGC
>JANOYI010000325.1:0-1701 GCA_031428795.1 Ilumatobacteraceae bacterium
GTGTTGTTCTGGATCATGCAGATCTCCACGTTCGCCATCCTCATCCTTGCTGCCAACACTGCATACGCGGACTTTCCACGCCTCTCCAGCATCATCGCCAAGGATGGCTTCCTGCCACGCCAGTTCGCGAACCGCGGCGACCGACTGGTGTTCTCCAACGGCGTCATCTTTCTCGCGGTGATTGCTGGTGTCCTGATCTGGATCTTCGACGGCCAGGTCAGTCAACTGATTCCCCTCTACGCGTTCGGCGTGTTCACTGGCTTCACGCTGAGCCAGGCAGGCATGGTGCGCCACCACCTGAAGCTGAAGGAGCCGCACTGGAAACCGAGCCTGGCGATCAACGCTTTGGGTTCGGTTACCACCTTCATCATCGCAACGATCGTCGTGGTATCGAAGTTCGCCCAAGGCGCATGGATTCCGGCCGTACTCATCCCGATCATGGTCTTCGGCTTCTATTCCGTCGGCAAGCACTACGCACACGTGAAGAAGGCGCTTGCTGTCCCCGTTGGCTACAAGTCGCCCCGACGCACTCATTACGTCGTGGTGTTGGTTGGCAAGGTGAACCGTGGGGTGCTCGACGCGGTGCAGTACGCCCGCAGCCTCAACCCGGAGCGCATCATCGCGCTCTCGATCGTCCATGACCCCGAGGAGGAACGTGCGTTGCACGCGCAGTGGGACGAATACAACGTGCAGATCGAACTGCACACCATCTCGTCGCCGTACCGCGAACTCACCCGTCCCGTGATGGCCTACCTCGATGAACTCGACCAGGAACGCGACGACGACATCATCACAGTCGTCATTCCCGAATCGGTCACGAAGGTCAGCAGCCAGTGGCTGCACAACCAATCAGCGTTCGCTCTGAAGGCTCGCCTGCTGTATCGCCCCGACACGGTGGTCGTCAGCGTTCCCGTGCACATCGACATCGACGAGGAATAGTCGAACCGTGTAGCCGAACGGCAGGAAGTCGGGGCACGCGACGACAGCAGCCGTAGAGCAGGCGTACCCTGCTCTTATGCGCGTGATCATCTCCGGGGCCAGCGGCCTCATTGGTTCAGCTCTGTCCGACGAGCTTCATCGGGATGGTCACGACGTCGTCAAACTCGTCCGCCGCGTTCCCGGCGCGGGCGACATCCAGTGGGACCCAGCCGCTGGCGTGCTTCCCGTCGATGCGCTGGAAGGCGCCGACGCGGTCGTTCATCTGGCTGGCGCGGGTATTGGTGACCATCGCTGGACTGCGGAATACAAGGCGGAGATCCTCAACAGTCGCCTTCGTTCCACCACATTGCTGGCAGAGACGATCGCCTCATGCACCAACCGGCCACCAGTGATGCTCAGCGGTTCCGCCATTGGCATCTATGGCGCGAGCGACGGTCGCGAACTCGATGAGCGCTCACCTGTCGGCACGGGATTTCTTGCCGACGTGTGCCAGCAATGGGAGGCCGCCGCCGCACCAGCGTCTGCCGCAGGCACCCGCGTTGCCTCCCTGCGCACCGGCATCGTGCTCACGCCGAAAGGCGGCGCTCTCAAGAAGATGCTGCCGCTCTTCAAGTTCTTCGCCGGCGGCCGATTCGGGAACGGCAAGCAGTGGCAAAGCTGGATCTCGCTGCCCGATGAGGTCGGCGCAATCAAGCACCTACTCACTGCCGACATCAGCGGCCCCGTCAACCTCACCGCACCGAACCCGGTCACCAACGCCGA
>JANOYI010000326.1:0-11358 GCA_031428795.1 Ilumatobacteraceae bacterium
CGATCGTGTCGGTCGTCGCTTCGCTGTACCCGGCCAGCACGGTCGCGCTCGCGTTCACGATCGACAAGGAACGTCTCACCAAGTGGCAAACAATTGGACTGGTTGCGGCCGCGCTGGCACTCGTGCTGGTCAGCCTCAGTCGGTAGGAAGGTTGCTATCGACGACCGCCTGGAGTGCAAAAGATCTGCCATGCGGCCGACCGTAGTCCCACCCGCCCGGCTACATCGGCGCTGAGATGCGGTACTACCGCAGATGAACGCCGACTTTGGAAACTGCCACGTAAGTCGGCGCTGAGATGCGGTAGTACCGCAGATGAACGCCGATGTTGGATTAGCGGGGGAGGCCGAGGACGCGCTCGCCGAGGATGTTGCGCATCACGTTCGAGGTGCCGCCCATGATCGTGTAGCCGGGGGCGTAGGCGAGGCCCTTGGTGACGTCGTCCCACAACATGGCCTGCGGGCCGAGCGTTCGGTAGACGAAGTCGCTGACGCGAATCTCGTGCTCGGTGCAGAAGCATTTGGTTGCCGCGCTGAAGCCGGTGGGCGCCTGCTTCAGCACTTCGCGGATGACCAGAATGCGGCCAATGCGATAGCCGATCTCCAGTCTCGCGATCTCGTCGCGCACTACCGAGTTGTTGGTGTCTGCGTGCGCGAGCGCAGTCAGGTAGTGGGCATGGTTGCTGACCAACCGGTCGATGCCGCCCCGCTCGTGCTCCAGTTGGCGCATGGTCTGCTTGAAGGCGCCGCCTTCCAGCCCCACAAGGTTCTCGACGGGTACCCGCACATCGGTGAAGAACACCTCGCAGAAGTGGCGATTGGTTGTCATGTCCTTGATCGGGCGAACCTCGATGCCTGGTGTATCCATCGGCACGATGACTTCACTGATGCCGGCGTGCGGCGGCCCATCTTGGGATGTGCGACAGATGAGATAGCAGTAGTCGCTGACCGCGCCAAAGCTGGTCCAGATTTTTTGGCCGTTGATCACGAACACGTCGCCCTGGCGCTCAGCGGTGGTCTTCAGGCTCGCCAGGTCGCTACCCGCGTTCGGCTCGCTCATTCCAATGCACCAGGTGGTTTCACCGGCAACGATTCCGGGCAGGAAGGCTGCCTGCTGATCGGGTGTGCCGTAGGCGAGAAGCGCCGGGCCCATCTGACGGTCGGCGAACCAGGAGGCGGCAATTGGCGCGCCAGCTTTGATCAGCTCCTCGCCGACGATGAGGCGATCGATCGCCGGACTGGCCCGCCCGCTATACGGGTTGTCCGGCCAGGTCATCCCAATCCAGCCGTAGCCAGCGAGCTCCTTGGAGAACTCCTTGGAGTACCCGTTGATCCAAGAGTCGTTGCTGCGACCAAATCGGGCAACCGCGTCGGCGGCCACTGCTGCAGCTTTCTCACGAAGCGTCTGCTGCTCGGGTGTCCAAGAAAAGTCCATCGCCGCCGATGCTAGGTGCGCGAGCCGCAGCGACAGAACTCCGGCCCGTTCGTTTGCCGAGCGCCACGCCCAGCGAGCTAAGGTGATACAAGTCCGATACAAGTACGGCGCACACGCAGTTGCAACGAGCAGGAGTCGCGAGATGGCAAAGATCAAGGTCAAGAACCCGGTCGTCGAGATGGATGGCGACGAAATGACGCGCATCATCTGGCAGTTCATCAAGGACAAGCTGATCCTGCCGTACCTCGATATTGAGCTCGACTACTACGACCTCAGCATCGAGCACCGCGATGCCACCGACGACCAGGTCACCATCGATTCCGCGAATGCCACGAAACGCCACGGTGTCGCCGTGAAGTGCGCCACCATCACGCCTGACGAGCAGCGCGTGGAGGAGTTCGGGCTGAAGAAGATGTGGAAGAGCCCAAATGGCACCATCCGCAACATTCTCGGCGGCGTCATTTTCCGTGAGCCCATCGTCATCTCCAACATTCCCCGCCTCGTCCCGGGCTGGACCAAGCCGATCGTCATCGGCCGCCACGCCCACGGCGACCAGTACAAGGCCACCGACTGGAAGGTGCCCGGCGCCGGCACCGTCACCATGACGTACCAGCCCGCCGATGGCGGCGAGGCCGTCGAAATGACTATTGCCGACTACGGCGACGACGGTGGCGTGGTCATGGGCATGTACAACTACAACAACAGCATCCGCGACTTTGCTCGCGCTTCGCTGCGGTACGGCCTCAACCGCGGCTTGCCGGTGTACCTCAGCACCAAGAACACCATCCTCAAGGCGTACGACGGCTCGTTCAAGGACATCTTCGAAGAGGTCTATCAGACGGAATTCAAGGCTGAGATGGACGCCGCTGGCCTCACCTACGAGCACCGCCTCATCGACGACATGGTCGCCTGTGCCATGAAGTGGGAAGGCGGCTACGTCTGGGCCTGCAAGAACTATGACGGCGACGTGCAGAGCGACACCGTTGCCCAGGGCTTCGGCTCGCTCGGCCTGATGACCAGCGTGCTGATGACCCCCGATGGCAAGACCATCGAGGCCGAGGCTGCCCACGGCACCGTGACTCGCCATTACCGCGAGCACCAGAAGGGCAACAAGACCTCCACCAACCCGATTGCCAGCATCTATGCCTGGACGCAGGGTTTGACCTACCGAGGTCAAATGGACGACACCCCCGAGGTCGTGGCGTTCGCTCAGGCGTTGGAGAACGTGTGCATCGAAGCCGTCGAAGCCGGCGAGATGACCAAGGACCTGGCACTGCTGATCGGCAAGGACGCCCCCTGGCTCACCACGGAAGACTTCCTCGACGCACTGGACCGTCGCCTCCAAGCCAAGATGGCGTAACCCATCCGGCTGAGTCACGGTATAAACGGAACCCCGTTCCATGCCGTGACACGGACCGTTTCGTCGGCGGTTATTCGCCAGCTTCGCGGGCCAATTCGGCCTTGTAGCTCTCGTCCAATGCCGTACGTGTGGCGGCTTCATCCTCAACCACGCCTTGGCTGGCGAGCACTGCTGAGCCGTCAGGTACGTCGGCCATCTCCGCCCACACGTCGGTGTCCCACATGCCGCTGCGCATGAACGCCTTTGCACAGTGCATATACGTGGTGTCCAGCTGAAGCACGATGGCTGACTTGGGTACCTTGGGAAGCTCGAAGCTGGCCAAGAGCTCTGGGTTGGTGCTGACGTGACCTGTCCCGTTGATGCGGATCGTTTCGGTCTGGCCGGGCGTGATCATCAGCAGGGCGACTTTGCCGGTGGCGACGACGTTCATCAGCGTGTCGAGGCGGTTGTTGCCGCCGAGGTCGGCGATGGCGAGGTGCGCGGGGGAGAGCACTTTGATGAACCCGCTGGGCCCACCTCGAGGTGACACGTCGGCGTTGCCGTCGACGTCGAACGTGCCAATTGCGGCGAATCGGCAGCGAGCCGCCACCGCGGCCGTGGCCTCGTCGAGCTGTGGACGTTCCTTGCCGAGGGTGCCCGGGTGCGCATTGCGATAGTGGGTGCGCAGTACGTCCAGCGTGTCGACTCGGTGTTGGTCGTTGTGGGGATCGAACATTTCGCAACCGTATCGTTTGGCTCCCATGCGCCTGACAGATTTCGACTATGAGCTCCCCACCGAGCGCATTGCCCAGCATCCCATCGAGCCGCGAGACGCCGCTCGACTTCTGGTCGACCGAGGTTCGCTAGCGCCCCTACATCGGCACGTCGCTGACCTGGGTGACTTCCTGTGCGACGGCGATGTCCTGGTGGTCAACGACACGAAGGTGATTCCCGCTCGACTGCGCTTGCTGCGCGCAACGGGCGGCGCTGCGGAGGTGTTGCTGCTGGAGCCGCTGGATGCTGAGCGGCGCACCTGGGAGGCGATGGTTCGCCCGGCGAAGAAGATGCAGCCGAACGAGGAACTGTTCGCCGCCGGCCGGCCATTGGTCCGTGTGCTGCGTCGAAGCGAGGCAGGCGACACGATGATCGTGGAGCTCTTGGGGGAGGGCGACCCGCTGGCGCTGCTGGCGGCCCACGGCGAGATGCCGCTGCCGCCGTACATCACCGCCCCCCTCGACCACCCCGACCGCTACCAAACCGTCTACGCCAATCAGCCGGCGTCGAGCGCGGCGCCAACAGCGGGGCTACACCTGACGCCCGAGCTGATCGACTCGTTCGCTGCCCGCGGTATCGAGACTGTTTGCGTGGAGCTGGTGGTTGGCCTCGACACGTTCAAGCCGGTCAGCGCGGAGGATCCACGCGACCATCAGATTCACAGTGAGCGCTATCGCGTGCCGCCCGAAGTCTCGCTGGTGTGTGCTGCGGCCCGCCGCGTTGTTGCTGTTGGAACCACCAGCGTTCGGGCATTGGAAAGTGCCGCGAACCTCGGCTCGCCCGAGGGCCGAACCCGATTGTTCATCCATCGCCCGTACGAGTGGAAGGTTGTCGATGCACTGATGACCAACTTCCACATGCCACGAACCACGCTCCTGATGATGATCGACGCGTTCGTTGGTGCTCGCTGGCGAACCCTGTACGAGGATGCACTCCGCGAGGAGTACCGCTTTCTGAGTTTTGGCGACGCGATGTTGCTGGACCGGAGCCTGACGTAGTGCATCCCGTTCGTTTCGAGCTGACAGCGGCCGATGGCGCTGCCCGCACCGGCGTCGCTCACACAGCCCGCGGCAGCTACCAGACCCCGTGCTTCATGCCCGTGGGTACGCGTGGTGCCATCAAGTACCTCAGCGCTGATGACTACGAACGGTTGGGCGCGGAGATCGTGCTCGGCAACACCTACCACCTGATGCTGCGGCCTGGGGCCGAGACCGTCGCCCATTTCGGAGGGCTGGGCAAGTTCGCTGCGTGGGGCGGCCTCACGTTGACCGATTCGGGCGGCTTCCAAGTGTTCTCGCTGGAGCCAAAGGTGGACGACGACGGTGTGACGTTCAAGAGCACCTACGACGGCTCGTCGCATCGATTCACGCCGGAGATCGCCGTGCACACGCAGGAACTACTCGGTGCCGACATCCAGATGGTGCTGGATGTCTGTGCGCCGCTTCCCTCGTCGCCCGAGGTCATCCGCCGGGCGCTCGAGCGCACATCAGACTGGGCTGCGCGGGCGAAAGCGGCTCACCAGCGGTCTGACCAGGCACTCTTCGGCATCGTCCAGGGTGGCGTCAGTGAAGAAATGCGCGTCGAAAGCGCGCAGCGCACCGTCGACGTGGGCTTCGACGGCTACGGCATCGGCGGACTCAGCGTGGGGGAGACCCGCGCCGAGATGCTGCCGGCCCTGGCCGCTGCGCTTGCTCACCTTCCCGCCGATCGGCCGCGCTACCTGATGGGTGTTGGCGACCCAGCCAGCTTGGTCGAGGCTGTTGGCCTTGGTGTCGATCAGTTCGACTGCGTGATGCAGACCCGTATTGGCCGCCACGGAACAGCGATGACCAGTGAGGGCAAGCTGCACGTCAAGAACGCCAAGTTCGCTCTCTCCGACGAGCCGCTCGACGCGACCTGCGCGTGCGAGGTATGCGCCCGGCATAGCCGCGGCTACATCCGCCACCTCTTTCAGGTCGGCGAGCCGACTGCGTCGAGGTTGCTCAGTTTGCACAACATTGCCTGGACGCTGCAGCTGATGACGTCGATGCGGGGGGCCATTGCCGCAGGCAACTTTGACGCCTTGCGCCGTGAGGTACTTGCCGTTTGGAGGTGACCGCCGTTCGGTGAGCTGTCCTGGCTACAATCGCACGTCGGTCAACGAGGCCTCGAGCCTCCATCGTAAAAGCCTGGACTCCTCATGCATCTGTCCCTCATCCTCGCCTCGGAACATTCCAACAACCCGCTGCCGTCGCTGCTCATCTTCATGCTCATTCCGGTGGCCATGTACTTCTTGCTGATTCGCCCTCAGCGTCGGCGTCAGCGTGAGGCTGTTGCGCTGCAGAGCGCCATCGAGGTCGGCGACGAGGTCATGACGACCTCCGGTGTGTACGGCTTTGTCACCAGCTTTGACGGCGACATCGCGTGGTTGGAGATTGACGACAACGTGCAGATTCGCATTGCCAAGCAGTCGATACAGCGCAAGGTCGATACCGCCAGGGGCGAGACCGCGGTTCCCGTCGATGACGGCACCAAGGCCAAGCAGACAAAGATCGATGACGTTGTCATCGACACCACTTCCACCGACGGCTGACCACCTCACATGAGACGGAAGCTGATTCTCTCGTTGGTGACCATCATGGTGGTCTCCTTCGGTTCGTTCTTTATCGTGCTGGCCACCGGCACGAAGCCAACGCTTGGGCTCGACCTGCAAGGTGGCGTGTCGGTCACGCAGGAACCCAAGGTCGGCAGCGAGTTCAGCGACGCAAGCCTCGACCTGGCGGTGGAGAAGATTCGCGAACGAGTCGACGCACTCGGTGTTGCCGAGCCTGAGATTTTCCGTCAGGGGGATGCGATCGTGGTCAACCTGCCTGGTGTCGAGAACCAGAACGAGGCGATCGCCTTGGTGCAGGTGACTGGCCAGGTGTACCTCCGTCCCGTCATGAGCCAGTGCCAGACGCTGGACCTCACCCCGACGACTACGACGGTCGCCGGTGAGATCACCGTTCCTGGCACGACCGTGCCTGGCTCCACTGTCCCGAGCACGACAGCTGCACCCGGCCCGGGTCGGGCCATCAGCTCCACTAACACGTCGACCACGGTTGCAGCGACAGCCACGACTGCTGCGGCAACGGTGACCACCGTCGGCATCACGCCGGCCAGTGCGACAACCACCCCGGTGACTACGCCACCAGGCCCGACTACGACCGTCGAGCCGCAAGCGGTCGACGAGAACGGTCTGCCGATTCCTGAGAGCGACCCCAACAACTCCCAGTTCCTGCCGGTGCAGGGCGCAAACCCACCGCAGTACTGCTTGGTCGGCCCGCAGCAGGGCACCGGCGAAGTGTTCAAAGACAATGCGGTCGCCACGATCATTCCCACCACCGGCTGGGGTGTTCAGGTCGACCTGCGCCCCGGCGCGCAGGGTAACGACATCTGGAACGCTCTTGCCAACCAGTGCTTCAACACCACCGAGTTGTGCCCGACCGGCCAGTTGGCCATTGAACTCGACGGCACCCTGCAGTCCGTAGCCAATGTACAGACCGACAACTTCCAGGGCAGTGTGCAAATCAGCGGTGAGTTCAGTGAAGGCGAAGCCCGCAACCTTGCCCGAGTGATCAACAGCGGTTCGTTGCCAGTGCAGCTCGAACTGCGCTCGGTGCAAAACGTCTCGCCAACGCTTGGACAGGACTCGCTGCGTGCGGCTTGGATCAGCGGCCTTGTCGGACTCCTCATGGTGCTGATCTTCATGGTGCTCTATTACCGAGCGCTCGGACTGATCGTTGCCCTTGGCCTGATGTTGTCGGGTGCGATTCTGTGGAGCATCGTCTCCGTCTTGTCCCAGACGCAAGGCCTTGCTCTGTCGCTCTCTGGGATCGCCGGCATCATCGTCTCGGTGGGCGTCACTGTCGACTCATACGTGGTGTTCTTCGAACGGCTGAAGGACGAGGTGCGTTCAGGAAAGACGTTACGCAACAGCGCACAGCGCGGCTTCCAAGGTGCGTGGCGTACCATCGTCGTTGCCGACCTGGTCTCGCTGATCGGCGCCTTCACGCTGTGGTATCTGACCGTCGGTGCCGTTCGTGGCTTCGCCTTCTTCCTCGGACTTGCAACAGCATGTGACCTGGTGGTGGCGTACTTCTTCACACGGCCGACGGTCCTGCTGTTGGCCCGCACCAAATGGATGGAGCGCCGCAAGGTGATGGGCATCGAAGTCACCCAAGTTGGGATTGCGTCATGACCGACAACGACAACGTCAACGACAACGACACCACAGTCATCGACGACGCGCTTTCCGCTGACAATGCACGGCTCTCGCACGTGGGAACCAAGCGACGCAATGTTTTCGGCCGGCTCTACCACGGTGAGACCGCAATCGACTTCTATGGTCGGCGCTGGATTGGCCTCGGATTCTCCGTCATCATGCTGCTGGTCAGCGTCGGCTCGCTGATTGGTAACGGCCTCAACCTCAGCTTGGACTTCAAGGGTGGCGTCGTCTGGACAGTGCCATCGGCAACGCTGAGCGAGGACGGCGCCCGCGCGCTGCTGGATGCCCAGGGCCTTGAAGGCTCGAACGCCAAGGTGCAGGAGTTCGTCAACAAGGGCGACGGCGTTCGCACGCTCGAGGTGCAGGTCGGCGAGCAGCCCGACGAGGTCCGTCGACTGGTACAGCAGGCGTTCGCAGACGAAGTGGGCGTGGACGTCGAAGCCGTGAGCACCAACTCGGTGAGCTCCACGTGGGGCAAGAGCATCACCGAGAAGGCGATACGTGCACTTTTGGTGTTCTTCGTGCTGGTCGCCTGCTTCATCGCGTGGCGAATGGAATGGCGAATGGCGCTGGCTGCCATCCTCGCCATGTTGCACGACGTATTGCTGAGCGTCGGAATCTATTCGCTGTTCGGATTCGAGCTGACTCCAGCGACGGTTGTCGCCTTCCTGACGATTCTCGGGTTCTCGCTCTACGACACGATTGTGGTGTTCGACAAGGTGTTGGAGAACCAAAAGCGTTACTCGACGGTCAGGATGCCCTACGCCGACGTCATGAACGTCTCTATGAACCAGGTGTTGATGCGCTCGCTGAACACCAGCCTGGCCGCAATTTTGCCGGTGCTCTCGCTGCTCATCCTCGGGTCGGGCATTCTCGGGGCCGTCACACTGCGCGAGTTTGCCCTGGCGCTGCTCGTGGGTCTCATCACCGGTTCCTACTCGTCAATCTTCGTAGCGGCCCCGCTGGTCGCGATGGCCAAGGAGCGCGAACATCGCTACCAGGCACTGCGTGGCTCGCATGCCACCGGCGCGGAGCTTGAGCGCCTGGTGCTGGGTGGTACTCCCGGCGGTCGCCGCGAGCGGGGCCGTGCAGCTCACGGTGAGAGCACAGCCGTCGCAGGTGCGCCCATCAGCGCCGAAGCCTTGCTGACCCATACTCCTCGCCCGCGGAAGAAGAAGCGTCGCGTCTGACGCGCCGCGTTACCCTTGACGCATGGCGACCAACCCTCACTGGATCACGCGACTCGTTCGTGACATTCCAGATTTTCCCAAGCCGGGCGTGACGTTTCGCGACATCACCCCGCTGTTGGGCGACGCTGAAGGCTTCACAAAGTCCATCACCGAGCTGGTGCACCGCTTCGGCGACGTATCAGTGGACCGTGTGTTGGGCATGGAAGCTCGTGGATTTATCATCGCCGCTCCCGTTGCGTATCGAATGGGTGCGGGCTTCATCCCGGTCCGTAAGGCGGGCAAATTGCCGTGGGCGGTAGTCCGCGAGGAGTATCAACTCGAGTACGGCAGCGACAAGCTTGAAATCCATCGTGATGCCATTCACCCGGGTGAGCGCATCCTGGTGATCGACGATGTGCTGGCCACCGGCGGGACTGCCGCAGCAACCTGTCGCCTCGTCGAGGCCCTCGGGGGCATCGTGGTCGGCCTCGGGTTCCTGCTGGAAATCGAAGAGTTGGGTGGCCGTGAACGGTTGAAGGGCCACCTGGTCGAGAGCCTGGCCACCTACTGATGGCTGCTGTCGATCGCGTGCTGCCGTGGCGTCGCCACCAGAACGCGACCGCGGAAGAACTGACCCCACTGCTCACTGCGTACCGTCGCCGCCATCCCAAGGCTTCGGTGGCCATGATCAACCGGGCCTACGAGACCGCAAAGCTGGCGCACCGGCATCAGCAGCGCAGTAGCGGCGAGAGCTATATCAACCATCCGTTGGCCGTCGCCCAGATCGTTGCCGACCTAGGTCTCGACGAGATCTCGCTGGCTGCAGCGCTGTTGCACGACGCAGTCGAAGATACCGAGATCACCCTCGCCGACGTCGAGAAGGGTTTCGGCCCTGAGGTCGCCCAGATCGTCGACGGTGTCACCAAGCTCGAGCGCCTGCAGTTCGACTCGAAGGAGGCGCAGCAGGCAGCCACGATGCGCAAGATGCTGGTGGCGATGGCTCGCGACCTGCGTGTGCTCATCATCAAGTTGGCCGACCGGTTGCACAACATGCGCACCATCGCCGCGATGCCCAGCGAAAAGCAGCAGCGCATCGCACACGAAACGCTCGAGATCTATGCACCGCTGGCCCATCGGCTGGGCATGCAAGAGCTGAAGCAGCAGCTGGAAGATCTGTCGTTCGCCTCGCTGTACCCGAAGCGCTTCGCCGAACTCGACCATCTGGTGGCCACTCGCTCGCCCGAGCGTGAGACGTATCTCGCGAAGGCAATCGCCGAAGTGCAGGGTCGTTTGCTGGAACTTGGCATTACGGCAGAGGTGACCGGCCGCGGCAAGCACCTGTGGAGCATCTACGAAAAGATGGTGCAGAAGGGTCGCGAGTTCGACGACATCTTCGACCTCATCGCGGTGCGCGTGATCGTCGATTCGGTGAAGGATTGCTATGCCGCATTGGGCTGCATCCACGGTCGGTACAAGCCAGTGGTGGGTCGCTTCAAGGACTACATCGCAATGCCGAAGTTCAACCTCTACCAGAGCCTGCACACCACGGTGATCGGGCCTGGCGGCAAAGCCGTCGAGATGCAGATTCGAACTCGCGAGATGCACCAACGGGCCGAGTGGGGCGTTGCGGCGCACTGGGCGTACAAGGACGAGGGTGCTGCCAGCGATATCGATTGGCTGAACCGCATCATCGACTGGCAGGCCGAGATCAGCGACCCCGCCGCCTTCATGGAGAACCTGAAAACCGACCTGGAGCAGGACGAGGTTTTCGTGTTCACGCCCAAGGGCAAGGTGGTCACGCTGCCGGTCGGTGCAACGACCGTCGACTTTGCGTACGCAGTGCACACCGAAGTTGGTCATGCCTGCATCGGCGCGAAGGTCAATGGTCGTTTGGTGCCGCTGAAGCACGTGATGAAGAGCGGCGACACCTGCGAGATCTTCACCTCCAAGGTCGAGTCTGCGGGCCCGTCGCGAGACTGGTTGCAGTTCGTCGAGTCGCCGCGAGCGCGCAACAAGATCAAGCAGTGGTTCTCACGTGAGCGGCGTGAGGACATGGTCGAGGCTGGTCGCGACGAACTGATCAAGGAGTTCCGTCGTGAGGGCCTGCCCATCCAACGGATGTGGTCCAACCCGGCCGTCCTCGAGGAGATCGAGGCAGCGTCATTCGCAGATCTCGATTCGCTGCTCGCCGCGTTAGGGGATGGGCATGTGTCGGCCCGTTCGATTGCGCAGAAGGTTGCGCGCACGTTCCGCAGCGGCGACGACGCCGAACAGCCCTCCGCCATGGTGTTGCCCCGCAGTCGTGGCCCTCGTCGGCCGCGCAACGACGCCGGTGTTCACGTCGAGGGTTTGGATGATGTGTTGGTGCGCTTGTCGCGTTGTTGCACGCCGGTGCCGGG
>JANOYI010000327.1:0-11762 GCA_031428795.1 Ilumatobacteraceae bacterium
AGGTGGATGGAAATGTCGGCCACCTTCACTTCGCTCTCTTCCTTGCCGGCTGCCTTCACGCCGTCGTCCAGCATGATGTAGCAGAAGGGGCAGGCGGTGGCGACACGAGTGGCGCCCGTGCTGATGGCTTCGATGGCTCGCTCGTCGTTCACCTTGGTGCCGACGTTCTCTTCCATCCACATCCGTGCACCACCGGCGCCGCAACACATGCCCTTGGTGCCGTTACGTGGCATCTCGACGACCTCGATGCCCTTGATGCTGCCGACGACCTTGCGCGGCGCCAGGTAGACGTCGTTGTGGCGGCCCAGGTAGCAGCTGTCGTGGTAGGTGATGCGCTCTTCAAGGGTGGCCTGGCTGACATCCAGCTCGCCGGTGGCGATCAGGTTCTCCAGCAGTTGCGTGTGGTGGATGACCTCGTAGTTGCCGCCCAGCTGCGGATACTCGTTCTTCAACGTGTTGAAGCAATGCGGGCACTGGGTGATGATCTTCTTGACGCCCATGCCGTCGAGCATTTCGATGTTGGGCACGGCCAGCATTTGGAACAGATATTCGTTGCCGCTTCGGCGAGCGCTGTCGCCGGTACACATTTCGCTGGGCCCCAGAATGGCGACGGTGATGCCGGCGCGGCGCAGCAGGTTGGCCATTGCCTGCGTGACCTTCTTGTTCTTGTCGTCGAAGGAGCCAGCGCAGCCGACCCAGTACAGGTACTCGGCTTCCAACGGCTCGCCCGGGTCGACCACTTTCACGTCGAGGTCCTTCGCCCAATCACCGCGTTCGCCCTGGTTCATACCCCACGGGTTGCCCTGGTTTTCCATGGCCCGGTAGGCGTTGCCCAGCTCGGCGGGGAAGTTGCTCTCCATCAGCGACAGGTAGCGACGCATGTCGAGGATCTTGTCGACGATCTCGATGTGGACCGGGCAGATCTCATCGCAGGCACGGCAGGTGGTGCAGGCCCAGATTTCCTCAGCGGTGATGCGCTCGAACAGCGAGCTGGAGCTGATGGTGATCTCGACGTCGGTGCTCATTGGCGGCGTGACGTGACCGTGCGGTGAGCTTGCCGCCATGACTTCGCCGGTCTTGAGCACGATCTCGCGCGGGTCGAGCGACTTGCCCGTGGCATGGGCGGGGCACACGCTGGTGCAGCGGCCGCACATCGTGCACGCGTCGGTGTCGAGGAGTTGCTTCCAGGTGAAGTCCTCAACGACGCTGGCGCCGAAGCTCTCCAGCGAGGTCTCGGTGAGGTTCGGCATCGCCCGCATGGCGCCCTTGGGACGGTCGCGATCCTTGAGGTACATGTTGAGCGGGCTGGTGAAGATGTGCCGCAGCATGGTGATGGGCAGCATGATCAAGAAGGCGGCGAATGCAACCACATGCAAGATCCACGTGATCTGGTGCCACAACGTCAGCGTGTTCTCGCTGAGTCCGTTGAAGAGTTGGCTGAGCGGGTAGCCAACGAAGCTCCACTTTTCGTAGCTGGGCTGCTCGATCTCCGCAATGCGGAAGGCCTCGGCGAAAAAGCCGGTGACGGCGATGATGAAGAATGTGGCGAGGATGGCCACGTGCTCGGGCTTGCTCTTGATACGAATGCGGTACGGGCGCTGGATGTAACGGCGGGCGACAGCCCACAGAATGCCGCCGAGGAAGACCAGACCAGCGAGGTCGCCGAAGAAGCTGTACGCCATGTATGTGCGGCCGTGCAGGAACTTCAGGCTTTCGGGCAGCTGGTGGTCGATTTCCAACACAGTGGTGACGCCCAGGAGCGCCATGAAGCCGAAGTAGATCATCGAGTGCATCAGGCCGGCACCGGCGTCGCGAAGCAGCGTTTGCATGTACGCGCCAGCACGGAAATCGCGCAGACGATTCTTGACGTTCTTGCGGGTGGTGGGACGGCGGTCGGGGGCGCCGCGTTCCCAGTTGCGCACGCGGTCGGCAAACTTGAACGCACCCCAGATCAGCAGCATCGGGATGACCGTGTAGAACGCCACCTGAATGGCACCCGGGATATTTTCGAACACTTTCCGGCTCGGTGTCTTCTCGTTGTGCCAGTTCGTGAATTGCGGAATGATGCCCGAGGCGAGCGTGAACACGCCCATGAAAATGCCTAGACCAATGGCCAGTTGGTGAGGCTTGAAACCCTTCAACCAGCTCTTTGCGGAGCCACTCTTGGCGGCGCCTTCCTCGGTGTCATTGGCGGGGGAGGTATGCGTGCTCATAGCACTGGCCACCATAGTTGGCGGTCAATGGTCAGGTCGCTTTCAGATCGTGGGGAAGAATGCGGATGTGGCTTCGAAGCGTCGGCTCTCTCAGGTGTTGTTGGTCTCGATGGTGCTCATCGTGATCGGAGCAGTGGCGGCATGGGTAGCCGTCGGCCGGTTGGCCAATGCGGTGGAACGCTCGTTGGTGCAGGTGGAGGCTTCCATCGAAACTGCGAGGCTGCTGTCGAGGACAACGGCTGCCTCCGCTGCAGAAGTGGAGAACGTGATCGAAGAGGTGGGCGAGGGTTTGGGCAGCACCGGTGAGGCGTTGACCGCCACCCGTCAGGTCAGTGCCAACGTACGCAAACTGCTGGAAGTAGTCGACTTCTTCAACCGGGTCGACGATCTCAAGGTCAGCCTTGAGGAAGCGGAGACCTCACTGCAGTCGGTGGAGACCAGCCTGGCCGACACCAGTTCATCGGTGCAGGCCGCCGGGCCGACTCTGCGCCGAACCGTGTTGGCGCTGGAGAAAATTCCGGCGCAACTGGACGCCACTTTGGTGGAGGCTCGTCTGGCGCGCGAAGGGGTTGGCAACCAGACGTTCCTGTGGCGCGTCGCCATCATGGTCGGCTGCCTTGCAGTCTTGGGTGGCTTGTGGTCAGTGCGGCAGCTGGCACGAGTACAAGCTGCTCCCTGACTTCAGCCGAAGTACTGACGGTCCAGGTCGCGGATGCGGCCGGCCAGGGTGGCGAGCAGCTTGTGTGCCAGCGCTGGTACCTGGTCGAGCACGCCCATGAAGTGGCGCTGGTCGAGCAGCAGCAACGTGCAGTCTGTCTCGCACGTGACGGTGGCGGTGCGCGGACCATGGTCGAGTAGCGACAGCTCGCCGACCATCGTGCCCGGCCCGAACGAGCCGACCTTCTTGTTGTTGCGCTTCACGACCACCGTGCCGCTGAGGACGATGAATGCTTCGCGCCCGGTCTGGCCCTGGTCGACAATCAGCGAGCCCGCGGGCATCGTGATTTCATCGCTGGCTTTTGCGATCCGCTCGAGGTCCTTGGTGGAGCAACCCTGAAACAGGGTTGCGTTGCGCAGGTGCTCGAGGTGTGCCTTTTTGCTGGACATGGCCGAAGCGTAGCCCGGTTGTGAACGCGTGGTTTACATGGACCAGCGTCGAGTGATCACTCGGTCTCGTTCGTGGTCGTCATCTATCCGGTCGGTGCCGTGACCGGGCGGACAACGCGTCCGCGGACGCGCCCGCCGGTGCTGTCAGACCCGAGTGCTGCGGCGGGCGGGTTCGAGGGCGATGACGTAGTCGGCTTGGCGGGCGGCGACCTCGATGGCTTCGTCGATGTCGGGTTTCTCGTTGGCAGGCCACACTTCGGAGATTCGCTGCCAGCCAGCGCGACCGATGAAATCGCCGGCGACAGCGGCATCACCGAGAGTCTTGCGCCACTTCTTCTCTGTGGTCTGCATTCGCTGCAGCACCGCATCGTTGAGCGGCGCCTTTGGATGTTCAGCGTGGAAGCCGACCTCCAGATGTAGCGCGCCTTCGACGCGGATGAGTTGCGCCTCGTAGTGCTCACGGGTGTCGTCGTCGAACCACGCCTTCAGGCCCCGGCTGTGGACGTACGTGTAGCGCTGCCCCTCGACGCCTGAGGTGAAGCCCTCGAATGCGTCGCGCACTGTCTCGAAGAACCCCAAGTCCACGTTCGCACCTTACCGATCGGCTTGCCCGACGCTCTCCGCCAATGGTGGAGTCGAGCTCGCTCGACAAGCGTAATCAGGGGGTCTCACAGAGTTTCCGGGACCGAATTTGACGCGTCCGCGGACGCGTGGGGTTTGGTTCTCATCATCTCTATCAGACCCCCTGAGTAGAACTGAGTTGAGCTCGACCCGGCCCGCTCGCAACCTTGACTTGCGGGCGGGGAGATCACTCAGCGACTGGCTCGATGGCGTGACCGCAGACTTCGGCGACCGCATTCTGCCGGTCACCACGGCTGTGTGTGATCGATGGGCCAGATTGAACGCCCCTGATCCCCTCCCGGTGATTGACGGACTGCTTGCCGCGACGGCGATTGAACACGATCTCACGTTGGTGACGAGGAACACTGGCGATGTCGAGCACACAGGCGTGACGCTGTTCGACCCTTTTCACGCTCGGTGACCTGTCCGACTAGAAGCTGATGACGCTTTGGCGGTAGTCGGGTGGGGCTTCGTAGCCGAGCAGGTTGAACAGGGTCGCAGCGACGTTTGACAGGCCGGCGCCCGCGGGGGGAGCCATCTTGTATTCGCCGTCGTAGTTGGGGTCGTAGATCGCGAACGGCACCGGGCTGAGGGTGTGCGACGTCTTCGGTGACCGCACCCCGCCGGACTCGGTGTACATCACGTCGGCGTTGCCGTGGTCGGCGGTGAACACCAGCACACCGTCGAGCTCGCGGATGACCTCGACGAGACGGCGCATGCAGTCGTCGATGATGTCGACGGCTTCGATGGTGGCGCCCAAATTGCCGGTGTGGCCGACCATGTCGCCGCTGGGAAAATTGAGCCGACCGAAGCGGAACTCACCGCTGCGCAGGAGGTCGATGACCGCGTCGGTGATCTCGCGGACCTTCATTGCTGGCGTCGTGTCGAACTCGACGTTGTCCGATGGAATCTCGACGTACGTCTCCAGCGTGGCGTCGATGTAACCGGAGCGGTTGCCGTTCCAGAAGTACGTGACGTGCCCGAACTTTTGCGTCTCGCTGACGGCGAAGCTGCGCACACCCTCGGCGCAGAGGTATTCGCTCATGGTGCGCTCGATGGTGGGCGGCTCGACCAGATACTGCTTTGGGATGAGTGCATCGCCGTCGTACTGCAACATCCCGGCGAAGTACACGGTCGGGGCTGGGCGCGCATCGGGACCGCTGCGATCGAACACCGCGAAGTCGGTCTCCTCGAACGCACGCGAAATTTCCATTGCGCGGTCGCCACGGAAGTTGAACAGCACCACCGCATCACCGTGGATGACCCGGCCAACGGGCCCGCCCTCCTCGTCGACCACGACGAACTCGCCCAGGTACTGGTCGCCGGTAGCGCTTTCGGCGTACATGGTGGCGACGGCTTCGGCGGCGGAGGCAAACGGGCGCCCCACCCCATGCACGTGACACTGGTAGCCGCGCTCGACCATCGCCCAGTCGGCCCCGTAGCGATCCATGGTGATACGCATTCGCCCGCCACCAGAGGCGATGCGGAAGTTGCGGCTTGGCGCCTCGGCGTTGATTGCTGCGAGCACTGCCTCGGTGGCCGCGATGTACTGCAGCGCACTGCGTGCCCCAACGTCGCGACCGTCATGGAGGATGTGCACCGCCGCACGATCGACACCCTCGGCCGCGGCCTGGCGCAGCATCGCGTACAGATGCGCAGTGTGCGAGTGCACGTTGCCGTCGGAGTGCAAGCCGATGAGGTGCAGCGTGCCGGCGCGAGCGTGTGCCATCGCTTCCTGCCAGACCACGGACTGGAACATTGCCCCGGTGGCAATCGCAGCGTTCACCAACTTCGCACCCTGAGCGAAAATGCGGCCGGCACCGAGCGCGTTGTGGCCGACCTCGCTGTTGCCCATGTCGTCGTCACTCGGAAGCCCAACTGCCGGCCCATGGGCAGCCAGCTCGGTGTACAGCTCACCCGAGTACAGCTGGTCGAGCATCGGCGTGTCAGCTTCGGTGACGGCGTTGCTGGGCCCCTCTGGCGCAATACCAACACCGTCGGCGATCACCAGCAACAACGGGCCGGGGCGACCGGCGAACGCCGGCAGCTTGGTGAGCGACAAGCCCGGCGTCACTTGGCGACGGCTTCGATGAGGTCGGCCGCGACAACGGTGCCGTTACGACTGCGAATCACGGCGGCGCTGGCTGCCATTCGCGTATGGAGCGAGGTGTCGGCCAACAGACGATCGACAGCGCCGGTCAGTTCCTCGTCGGCGAAGCCGTAGGTGTCCAGCCGCACGCCGTAACCCAGTTCGTGCACCCGCTGTGCGTTGTCGTATTGGTCCCAGAACAGTGGCAGCACGATCATCGGCTTGCCGAAGTGGAACGCCTCGGTGGTCGTGTTGTTGCCGCCGTGCGTGATGATCAGATCGACGTGAGGCAGCACGTTGGTCTGTGGCACCTGTGCCGCGCCCCACATGTTGTCGGGCAGCTCGTACTCGTCCGCCAGCGGCCCCTTCGACACGATGTAGCGGTGGCGAGTGGTGCCCAACACCGACACCAATCGACGCATCAGTCCGACGTCTGCGCTGCCCAGCGAGCCCAGCGAGAGGTAGACCAACTTGCTCGCCGGATCGGCGCTTGTGGCGATGGACGCCGGCACCTCGAAGGGCGCGTCGGTAGCACGCACGGACGAATCCAAACGGTGCCACGAGCTACCCAGCGGACGCCGGTCGGTGTAGTCCGCAATCTCGGGATAGAGGTACAGGTTGAGGTCGCCCTCGTGCACGAATTCGAGGTCGGCCAACGGTGGCGCACCGCACGACTGCACCCACTCGTTGTACGTCGCCCACATCTCGCGATGAGTGCGGTCGTACTCGGCATTGAACGCGGCCCACTGCGAGCGATCGTCGCTGGCGTAGCCGCTGAACAACGGCGGAATGTCGGGGCCTTTCATCTCCAGCGGCTGACAACTGACGGAGCGGACGAACGGCACGCCTGCGGTGACAAGGGCAGGGAACGCGTTGACGTTGTCTTCGATGATCACGTCGGGGCGCTGGCGCTCGATGATCTCCTGCAGCTGCGGCTGGCAATACATCGCGCCGTCGATCAGCGCCTGCCACGTCGGCTGAATGAAACCGGTCAGCTGCTCGATCGTCGGCTGGCGGAACACTGGTGAGGTGTCGCGGATGAAGTCGATCCAGAACTGGCCTGCTGCCTCGGGTGGTGCGTCAAGGTCGGTTTCAGCTGGAGCGGCGAGATGCACGAGATCCTCAACGAAACCGAGCGTTTCTAGGCGACCCTCCCAGCTGGCCTCCGCCGCAAAGATCACGGTGTGGCCGCGCTGCAGCAAAATGTTGCCGACGCCAATGCAGTTGTTGGTGGGACCGTACGCACTTTCCGGCATGAAGAGGAACCTGGCCATCCCCCGTTTCTAGCCGATCGCCGCTGGCTAGTGTCGCGTCCGATGGTCACACCAGGAAGTTCCGCAGCGGTGGCTTCACGGTTGCTTGGTCGCCCGCTCGAAGGCGAGCGCGCCATCACGGTCGACCAGACCAACGAGAGCGTCATCGTGGGCGACCAGGTGGTGGTCAAGTGGCTGCTGCCTCCTGTCCTGGCACCCCACCCCGGCGTCGAACTGCTGAACCATCTCGCGGCTCGCGGCTTTCAGGACATGCCGCGATTCCTCGGTGTCGAGCAACGCGACGAGATGGTGCTCGCGGTCGCGACCGAATACCTGCCCGGCGCGCTGGACGGTTGGGATTGGTTCGTCGACGAGGTGGATGCGTGGCTGCAGGGTGCGACCACTCTGGAGGGGGTGGTGGAGTGGGCGGCCCGAATGGGCGCGCTGACGGGCGTGCTGCACTCCGCTCTCGCTGACCTGCAGCGCACAACGGTCGCAGCGCGGGTCTACTTCCTGAGCGCGCTCGATTGGCTCGAGGATGCGCTGCAAATTGTTGATGTCGACGAGGGTGCACGGCTGCGCGAATTGAAGCCGGCGGTCCGGCGTGCGTTGGCGCCACTGGAGAGCGGCGAAGTACTGGCCGCGCATCGCATTCACGGCGACCTTCACGCTGGCCAGTTCCTGCGCGTCAACGACCGCCTCGTCATCACTGACTTTGACGGCAATCCGCTTGCCGACAGCGCCGAGCGCCGACTGCCGCAATCGCCGCTCATCGACGTGGCATCGATGGTCCAGTCGATCGATCACGTCGGACGAATCGTGGTGAAACGTCGTCATCCGGACCGAGGTGCAGAGGTCGATCAGTTCATAGAGGCGGCCGTCAATGCTGCCCTCGCGGCGTATGGCCCCGTCGACCGCGACGTGTTGCACGCACTGCGCGTCGCCCAAGAACTCCACGAGTACCGCTACGCCGCGACGCATCTGCCCCGCTGGATGTACGTCCCCGCCGCCGCCCTCCCAGCCCTCCTACACCTCTAGCCCCCGATCACAATCGCACGTGTGGCGCCCCTGAGCGGATCACACCGAGGTCGGCGTGTGACTCGTGCGATTGTGAACGGTGAGAGGAGAGGTGAGCCAGCGAAGTTGATGCCTGCCGTGCCGACTCGCTAGCCCGAGGGAACGGTTGTGGGCGCGAGCGCGAACGCAATTGAGGCGACTTGGCTGGCCGTCAGGCCGGCTGCATCGATGCGCACCACGATGTCGTCAGGGCGGATGTACACGAGCGCGATATTGACACCGTCCTCGACGATTCGCCCTGGCCTGCCACCGATCGGGTACGAACTGCTGTTGGTACCGAGGTACCGGCGAGTCGACAGCAGCGCGTCAGCGTCGGCGGGTTCAAGTGCGGCTACCCCCGCCAGAACTTCGGTGGAGATGGTGAACCGGCCGGTTCCGGCACCGGCCCACTCGCTCGATCCGGGAACAGTGACCCCATTGGGTGGCCCGGTATCACCCCGCCATGTGAATTGAAGCGGCGCACCGAGCAGGATCAGTGCTTCGGCTGGTGTGGGTGTCGGAGTATCTGAGCCGGCACAGTCTTGCCCGGAGCCAAATGCGAGCAGACAGAGCGTGCGGCCGGCGACGCGCCACGTGCCGCCCTGCATCAGCGCGGTGCCTGCCATCAGGTCAGGAAAGTAAGGGGACGGCCCGTCCTGCCATTGAACGTGAAAGGTGACGTCGGCGCGATCGGCGGCAACGAATTGAACTGTCTCGACCTGAATGCGACCGAACTCGAGAATCGATCGGGCCTGGCGCATGCCCGAGTCGAGTTCCTCGACGTTCGACTCGCCGTTTTCAATGAGCGAGGCCCGCAGATGCTTGTCGAGGTCGACCAGAATCCAGTGTTGATACGCATAGCGAACCGCCGCCTCGGCTGTCACCGGGTCGGTGGCAGCGTCGGTCTGTGCCGGTAGCGGGTCGTCAATACTGACGCCGCCGAGCGGCAGCGTGTTCGCTGGCTGCGGAGTGGTGTGCGCCGTCTCCTCCGCAGTGGCAGCAATAGAGTCCACGACAATCGTGGCCTCGGATGAGACGTCGGACGTGATGGTCTCGAAGGTGACAGTCTCGAAGGTGACAGTCTCGGCCACGCCGGAGGCACCGTTGGTGACCTTCGAGTTGTCGCCGCACGCGGTGGCCAGCAGGCCGCCAACCAGCGCGAGCACCACCCATTTGCGACGCATGCGCACACAGTACTGCAGGTCGGCGCTGCCCTTGTCGGCGGCGAACCACTGCGGCCGTGGACTGCGGGTGCAAGGCTGGGGCAGTGAAGGCTGTGGAGTTTCTTGAGGACCTGGAGGCGAAGCCGGCGTGGTTGCGCGGGCTGGCGGGCCAGTTGCCGTCGATCTCGTGGCCGGTAACGGCTGGCGGCCGAGTCGTGCTGACGGGCATGGGCTCGTCGTGGTTTGCGGCCGACACGGCGGCCCGCCGGATGCGGCGCCACGGAGTGAACGTCGTCGCCGAGCTGGCGTCGGTGGAGGCCACGTACCCGGCCGACCCGTCGCTGACCATCGTCGGAATCACCGCCTCGGGCAAGAGCAAGGAAACGTTGGAACTGTTGCGTGCGCATCACGGCACCAGCCAGACAATCGCACTGACCAACACTCCTGAGATCGCGCTGCCCGCCGACTCAGTGGTGCAGATGCACGCGGGCGAGGAGGCCGGTGGCGTTGCCTGCCGCAGCTACCTGCACTCGTTGATCATGTTGTTGCACTTGCAACATCAGCTCTCCGGTTCCGTGCCCGACCTACCAGCGAAGGTCAACGCCGCTGCCGACGCGGCGACCATGCTGCTGGAAACCCGAGCCAACTGGCTGCCGCGGGTACAGACGCTGCTCGGTGGGCCAAACGGCTCGTGGTTGATCGCGCCCGCCGAACGGATGAGCAACGCGCTGCAAGGCGCGCTGATGGTTCGCGAAGGCCCGCGCCGTGCGGCCGACGGATGCGAGACCGGCGACTGGAACCATGTTGACGTGTACCTCACCAAGACGTTGGACTATCGAGCACTGGTGTTCACCGGATCCCGATTCGATGTCGACGCCGTCCAATGGATGCGCGAGCGCCGCACCACCTTCGTCGCCGTTGGTGGGCACCTACCTGGCGCCGCCCACGAGCTGCGCTACCCGGGTGACGACGACCCGCTGGTGGCGCTGTTGACGGAGGTTCTCGTCCCCGAGCTGGTCGCCGCCCACTGGTGGCTGCGGGGCCAGACGAAGCCCTAGACCACTAACGTCACCGGCGTGAATCACAGCTACGACTTCGACCGATTCCTCCGCTACGACGAGCTCACTGCGTGGCTGCAGGCGACCGCCGCAGCCCACCCCGAGCTGATGACCGTCGAGTCATACGGCCATTCATACGAGGGCCGAGACTTGTGGTTGGCAACGATCACCGACGCGTCGACGGGTGCCCACGACACCAAACCCGCGCACTGGGTCGACGCCAATATCCATGCGGTGGAGGTCACGGGTGGTGTCGCCGCGCTGCACCTCATCGAGCATCTCGTCTCCGGCTTCGGCAGCGACCCGATGGTCACTGAGGCTCTCTCGACGCGCACGTTCTACGTCGCACCGCGGGTCAACCCTGATGGTGTCGAGTGGGTGCTGGCCGACAGTCCGAAGTTCCGTCGCAGCAGCGTTCGGCCATGGCCGTGGCGCGACGGACACCTCGCGCAGGGTTTGGATGAGCGCGACATCGATGGCGACGGGGCCATCCGCACTATGCGCATCGTCGACCCCAACGGGGGCTGGATGGCCGCCACCGACGACCCCCGGTTGATGGTCCGCGTGCCGGCCGAGGGCGCACCGGGCGTACAGCGCTACCGCCTGATCGCGGAGGGCGACGTCGTCGACTACGACGGGTTCACGGTTCCCACGCCGGCACCGCCTGAGCGGCTGGACATGAACCGCAACTTCCCCGCGGGATGGGGCACCAGCGTCTACGGCAGTGGCGATCATCCGCTGAGCGAACCCGAGATCGATGGCCTGGTGCGAGCGATGGTGGCCCGACGCAACATCTGTGGCGTCAACGCCTACCACACGTCTGGTGGCGTTCTGCTGCGACCCAGCAGCTTCACCCCCGACAGCGGACTGCCACCGGTGGACGTGTGGACGTGGAACGAGCTCGGCAAGCGCGGCACAGCGCTCACCGGCTACACCGTGCACTCAGGCTTCGAGGATTTCACCTTCGACAAGAGCGACCCGATGAGCGGCGCGGCCGACGACTGGGCGTACGAGCACCTCGGTGTCTATAGCTGGACAACCGAATTCTGGGACGTCATTCAGCAGGCGACCGGCACAAAGGGCGGCAACCACATTTGGTACACCGGCCCCACCGACGCCGAGGAACGTGCGGTGTACGACTGGACGGTCGCGAACCACCCGCACATGTACGCGGACTGGGTGCCGTTCGACCACGCGCAGCT
>JANOYI010000328.1:0-8271 GCA_031428795.1 Ilumatobacteraceae bacterium
GCTCGACGACACCACATCGGCGCTCGACCCGACGACCGAGGCAAAGGTGCTGGCCAACCTACGCACAGCCCTGACGCAGACCACAGTCGTCGCTATCGCCAGTCGGCCGTCCACCATCGCGCTGGCCGACGACGTGCTGTATCTCGACAACGGCCAGGTTGTCGCCCACGGTCGCCACGATGAACTGATGCAGCAGGTACCGGCGTACCGCCAGCTCATAGAGGCATTCGAGCACGATCGTGAGGCCATGGAGGCAGACCTACTGGCGTTGTCGGAAACCACCGCTACCGGGGTCGTCGACGGGCAGCAGCCATGAGTGAACCCAACAGCCGCTGGACGGCCGCTGAGACAATCGGCCGCGGTGTCAAGGCAGCACCCGCACTGCGAACGGGTTTCGGGCTGACGCTCGCGTTCGCGATGGTCGGCGCGGGTGGCCGAGTTGTCATCCCCATTCTCGTGCAGCAATCCATTGACCGCGGTCTCAGCCCGGCGGGCATCAAGGTGGCCACCGTCACGACCATGGCGGTGATTGCTTTCTTCGTCATCGTGCTGGCCACCTGGTCGCAGCGCACGGCAGTTGCCCGGCTTGGTCGTCGCAGCGAGGAAGCGCTCTACGGCCTGCGGGTGCGGTTGTTCGAACACATCCACCGGCTCAGCATCGCCGACCACAGCGAGGAGCGAAAGGGTGCCCTAGTCGCACGAGTGACCAGCGACGTCGAGACGCTCGCCCAGTTCTTCCAATGGGGCGGGCTCGCCTGGTTGCTCGACGGCACACTGATGCTGCTGGTCGCCGGCGTCATGCTGGCCTACGACTGGGTGCTCGCGATTGTCGCCTTCATCGTGGCGGCTCCGCTGGGCTACGTGCTGCGGCGCGTACAAAGCCATCTCTCGCGTGCCTACGACGCGGCGCGCGGGCGGAACGCCGACGTGATGACGCAAATCAGCGAGCTCGTCGCAGGCGCCGAAACTCTTCGCGCGTACGAGGCCGGTCCGCACTTCGCCGAAAAGGTCGAGGAAGCCAGTCACGAGCGGTCGAACTCGTTCATTCGTGCGGGCACGATCGGCGCCTTTCTGTTTCCGTCGGGCGAGGTGTTCAGTGTGTTCACGGTTGCCGCAGTTGTTGGCGTCGGCGTGTTCCGCGGGCCCGACAGCGGGCTCACGGCTGGTGCCATGGTCGGCTTCCTGTTCCTCACCTACAAGTTCCTCGAGCCCATCGCCGAGTTCACCGAAGTACTCGACCAAACGCAAACGGCCGTCGCCGGTATGCGCCGAGTCTTGGGCGTGCTGGAGATCCCGATTGGTCCGCCCGAGCCCGATGTGCCCCTCAAGCTGCCCGCCGGGTCGCTAGCCGTCACACTCGACCGCGTCGACTTCAGCTACCGGTCGCGTGGCGACGACGACGAACCTCCAGTGCTGCTCGGCGTCTCGGCGCATATCCCGGCCGGTCAGCAGGTCGCGGTTGTTGGCGAGACGGGGTCCGGCAAGACCACGCTTGGCCGACTGATCGCTCGCCTTGCAGACCCGACTGCGGGCACCGTGCTGGTCGGAGGCGTGTCGCTGACACGAGTGGCCAACAACGACCTGCGCACCCGGCTAACCGTCGTGCCCCAGGAGCCGTTCCTGTTCGAAGGCAGCATCGCTGCGAACCTGTCGTTTGCACAGCCGAAGTTGTCGCCTGCCGATCTGGAGGCCGCCATCGACGACCTCGATTTGCGCGATTGGCTGGACACTCTGCCCGACGGCATCGAAACCGAGGTCGGGCAGCGCGGCACGCAACTCTCTGCTGGTGAACGTCAGCTCGTTGCGCTGATTCGCGCCTCGCTGATCGACCCGGCAGTGCTGGTGCTCGACGAGGCCACTTCGTCCGTCGATGCGCTCACGGAGGTACGACTGTCACGGGCGCTGGAGAAACTGGCATCCGGCCGCACCACCATCGCGATTGCGCACCGGCTGTCGACGGCCGCCCGTGCCGACCGTGTCTTGGTACTCGACCGCGGCCGGCTGGTGCAAGACGGTTCCCACAATGACCTGGTGCTGCAAGACGGTGCCTACGCCCGAATGTACGAGGCCTGGGTCGCCTCAACCTCGGCGATCTAGCTAGGGGACTGGGGCGAAGGGCTGGGGGCCGTTGATGGAGTCGATTCTGCACTCGACTTGTTCGGCGTCGCCCACAAATGCGGTGGCATGGAACGTGGCTGTCTGGCCAGGGTCCACCGAGGGCACGGCGATCTCGTCTGACTCCACCAGCTCGTCCCCGGAGCGATAGCTGACCAGCAAGGTGTAGCGATGCGCTCGGGTGTCGTCGTTCGTGATGGACCCATCGAGGGTCGTGAGGCCATCGCTGGTCTCGCAGTTGTCGATTTCCACAGAATGAGGGCCAACCTCGAGGAACGCGTTGACCTCGCGCATCACAGTGCGAGTGAGGACGAACCCAACCGCAGATGACCCCAGTGCGGCCACCGACAGCACGATGCCTGCGATTGCGTAACCGCGCCCGCGTGCAGCCTGACGCCGTTCGCGGCGCAGGGCAATGATGCCGAACACGAACGCAGCAATTGCGCCGCCGATGGCAATAGCGAAGACGAATGGAATCCAACCGCACAGGAACGACCCGAAGGCCACCCAGAACGAGGCGAGAGCGAATGCGCGCGATGGGCCCCGTGCGAACTGCGGTGACGGCGCCCAGCCAGGCAGACCACCAGCGGGTGGTTGCATCGAGTCGAAGTGGTCGATGTACCGCTGACCGTTCACCGAGACGTCGGATGTCCAACGCTGGCCGTTGTAATAGCGGAACTCGAATCGCCGCGTCGGATCTGGATGCCAGCCTGGCGGCCATGTCGTCGGTTCCACATGGCGACGTTATCGGTACCATCGTCAGTGCTATGGAACTCGTCCTCATTCGCCACGGCGAACCCGAATGGGTTCGTGACGGGCTCAACGTTGTCAATCCGCCGCTGACCGAACGCGGCCAGATGCAGGCCGAGCGCGTGGGCGCTGAGCTGGGTGGTGAGCACTTCGACGAGATCATCGTGTCGCCGTTGCTGCGCGCTCGCCAGACCGCTGCGCCACTGCTGGCTGCGCAGGGGCGAGCGGAACTGGTCGAGCCGTTCCTCGAGGAGATCCGCGAACCCAATTGGCACGGCACACCATTCGAGATGGCACGCGCGGCGTACGACGAAGACCGAGGGCGGCCTGCTGAGGAGCGATGGGGCGGTCTGACAGGCGGCGGCGAGCCACCTCGCGACTTCGTCGAGCGTGTGCGTTCAGGCGCCGAGTCGTACTGGGGGTCGCGGGGTATGCGGCGCGCCAAACACACGTTGCCGATGTGGGATCTCGAAGACCCCGACAGGCGCGTTGCAGTGGTCGCCCACGCAGGCACCAACGGAGTCCTGCTGTGTTACCTGTTGGGTCTCGACCCTGTGCCGTGGGAGTGGGACCGTTTCGTGACCCAACACGCATCGATCACGCGCCTGTCGACGATGAGGATGCGTGATGGTTACACGTTCGCTCTGAACCGGCTCAGCGACGTCGAGCACCTGCCACGTGACGGCCGCACGTTGTAGCTGCACTTCCACGCCGACTCATCAATCGCGGGGCGTCCTGCCACTGAGGAAGTCGATGGAACGAGTCACGGTGGCGGCGACGACGCGCTCTAGTTTCGGCGCCGCCATGAACCTTGCGGTGGCGTCCAACGGCAGCGTGGACTGCAACTGCACCGCCTCGGCAGTCGCTGCCACGCTCATCTTCACTGCGTGGGCATGGACGATGAACGCCGTCGTCCCATCGAGTAGCGCCTCGTTCTGCAGGGCCGCACCGTAGGCCTGGAGATCCGTCGAGTGCGGCTCGACCTCATGTCGGCGACCAACTTTGGTGTGCCATTCGTGGCGCCCGGTCCAGTTTGCGAGGAACACGGTCCACAGCACCAATCGCGTCGCATCGAACAAACCCTCGGCGCTCGCTGGATCGGAGGTGTGTGACGCGTGTTCGACATGCCATCGCGCGGAGTTCGCGTACGTCAGCCCATGGGTGATATCCAGCCAGCCGAAGTCGTCGTGAAAGTCGCGCTCGCCGGCAGTGTCGTAGCGCAGGAGGCGCTCGCTGACCGCAACAACCACCGTGTCGAGCACTCCGTTGAGTCCTGCGCCCGCCAGCAGCGCCGCCCCCGCAGCACGTGCGGCCTCTGTGCGGTCGTCACCGAGCAGTGCAGCGAGCAGTCGCCCATCGTCACTCCAGTGGCTGCTGGGCTCCGCGGCGGCCCCGGCGAGCTGATGCAGGTTCATCTCGACCAGCCCGCGATGGAAGAGCCGCATGTACGGCAGCTTGTCCTCGCGCGTTGCGTAGTTCAGCGTCGGTAGCAGGTGGGGTAACACGGTGTCCGCTCGTTCCCAACCCAGCCGGTCGAGCAGCTGGAATGCCTTGTGCGTATAAATGGCCCCGTGGCCGTAGGAGAGCAGGTGATCGCTCACGATGTCGGTGAACCATGGTCGCAGTTGGTCAACGGTGAAGTCGGCTCTGATCGCCGCCCGCAGCAACGCTTGTGCAGGTTCCAACTGCTCCGCCTCTACCAGTGAGCGGAATTCACGACGCGGATCGAGCGGCAGCTCCCTTGCCGGGTCGGGTAGGGCTTGCACCGGGCGACCCCGTTCGCTCTCGGCGACTCCAGCGATCGCCTGCACGATCGGCAGCGCACGTTGATCGCCCTCGTAACGATCGGTCATATGGAGGCAATCGGTCAGGGATGCGATCGAGTGCCCCCAACCGAAGTCGGCCCGTGGCGCTCCATAGGCGACCGCCTCCCAGATCAGTTCGCCCGGGTTGGCGTCGGCTCGCAGGAGGCGCACGACGTCGCGCGAGACCTGCCCGACATAGTCGCTCTCGATTCCCCTGCGCAGGCTGGCCAACAGCTGCGGGCGCATGGTCGCGAGATCGGGCTCGTCGACTTCGACGGTGAGGGTGCCGTCGCTGCCCACCTCGACGCGATGGCTGCGAACGCTCTCCTCGCCCAGCACACAGCTGCCGTCGCTGACCTTGAACTTCCAGTTGTGCCATGCGCAGGTCAGCAGCTCGCCGTCTAGATCGCCGGTGGTCAGCCCGTATCCCTCGTGCGGGCAGGCGTTGTCCAGTGCGTGGACACCCGTTGCCGTGTGCACCACGCACAGTCGGCGGCCGTCGGCCTTGACCAGCTTCATGCTTCCGATTGGGATCTGACCGACGTTGCCGATGATGTAACTGTTCATGGCGAGCATCGTAAAACTTCAAGTAAACTTGAAGTCAAGCGGGATGAGGAGCACGCATGACGACACGATCGCTCACGATCGGGGAGGTGGCGCAGCGCGTCGGTGTTGCCACCTCGGCGTTGCGGTTCTATGAGGACGAGGGCCTGGTGCATTCCGTTCGTAACTCGGGTGGGCACCGCCGGTACACCCACGACGTGGTACGTCGAGTGAGTTTCATCGGCGCCGCGCAATTGGTCGGGCTCAGCCTTGCCGAGATTCGTGAAGCGCTGGCATCTCTGCCCGAGGGTCGCACGCCGACGGCACGCGACTGGGCGCGCCTGGCTCGCGGGTGGAGGCCGGTTCTGGACGATCGAATCGCGATCCTCACGCGACTGCGCAACCAGCTCGACTCGTGTATTGGTTGCGGCTGTCTGTCGCTCGCCTCGTGCGGCCTCTGGAACCCGAACGATGTGGCCGCAGATTCAGGTAGCGGTGCGCGCTACTTGCTCAGCGACGAGCGCCCCGTTGTCGTCCGCAATCGCTAGGCGCTGTCACCAGGCGCAGCGCAGGCGCTTGATGCCGTTGATGAAGTTGCTCTGCAGGTAGTCGGGCTCACCGACAGTGTGCAGCGTGGGCATGCGCCGACGGATCTCGTCGAACATCACCGAAATCTCGCGACGGGCCAGGTTTGCTCCCAGGCAGAAGTGCGGGCCGCCAGCGCCGAAGCCCACCTGCGTGGGCTGCAGGGACCGCAACACGTCGAACTTGTGCGGGTCGGTGAAAACCTTCTCGTCACGGTTGGCCGAGTTGTACCACATCACCAGTTTTTGGCCCGCCTCGATCTTCTGGCCACCGACCACGGTGTCTTCCAACGCTGTACGACGGAAGTTGATCACCGGACTGGAGTAGCGCACGATCTCGTCGACAGCGGTGCGGTTGTTGCCCTCGAAGTCGTTGAACCACAGGTCGCGCTGGTCAGGGTTGGTTGTCAACAGGTGCATGCCGTGGCTGATGGCGTTGCGCGTCGTCTCATTGCCAGCCACGACAAGGAGGATGAAGAACGACCCGAACTCCTGCGGTGTCAGCCGTTCCCCATCGACTTCGGCGTGCATCATGACCGACGTCAGGTCGTCGCGTGCGTTGGCCAGGCGATCTTCGCCCAGTGCCTGCGCGTACTGGAACATGCCCATGCCGGCGGCGAACAGATCGTCGAAGCTGGTGGTGAACTCCGGGTCACCGACACCGAGGATGATGTTGGTCCAGCGGAAGACCTGGTCTTCGTCTTCCGGGGGAATGCCCATCATCTCGCAGATGATCTGCAGCGGCATGGGGGCCGCAACCTCCTGCACGAAATCGCACTCACGATCGGGGAAGTCTGCCAGCAGGCGGTCCACCACGCCCGCCGCTTTGATCTTCACGTACTCCTCCACGCGAGCGACTTCCTTGGGCGTGAAGCCCTTCGACACAATGCTTCGCAGGCGGAAGTGACGGGGGTCGTCCATGGCGATCATCGAGCCGAAGAACTCGGCGATCTCGATGGGCAGGTCGCCGATGTTGACGCCGCGACCGCTGGCGAACAGCTGCGGGTTGCGGCTGACGTGCCACACGTCCTCGTGGTTGACCACGGCCCAGTAGCCAGGCCCGCGAGGAAACTGAGGGTCGATGAATTCGAACTCTTCCCAGAAGCTCATTGGCTGCTCGTTGCGCAGCGTTTGGAACGCACCCTCGCGGTACTCGCGAGACATGGTCCAGAACTCGGGATCGGACAGGTCAAAAGAACCGAGGGCAACATCGGCAGGGGTCATGGTTCGGATCGTAACGACGAAGCCAGCTCCGCGCCGGGTTGAAGGGAGGCACGTAGGCTGGTTGCATGCTGCAACCCACTGAGATCGAGCGACTTCTGGTCGTGATGGCCCACCCAGACGACGTCGATTTCGGCTCCGCTGGCACCATCGCCACGCTCACCAGGCACGGTGTGATGGTGACGTATTGCCTGGTCACCGACGGCAACGCGGGCGGCAGTGATCGCACCGTCTCACGTGCGGACGTTGCTGCGCTTCGCCGTCTTGAGCAGACCGCTGCGGCGGCTGTGGTGGGCGTCAGTGACCTGGTGTTCCTTGGTCATCCCGACGGTCGCGTCGTCGCCGACCTCGCGCTGCGGTGCGATATCAGTCGAGTCATTCGCCAGGTGCGGCCGCAGGTGGTGTTGTGCCAGTCACCCGAGCGCAACCTCGATCGCATTTTCGCCAGCCACCCCGATCACCTGGCTGCGGGCGAGGCGGCTTTGTCGGCCGTGTACCCCGACTCGCGGAATCCATTCGCTTTCCCGGAGCTGCTGGACGAGGGGCTCGAGCCGTGGGATGTCACCGAGATCTGGTTGTCCGCTCACCCCGTCAGCTCCGATTTCATCGATGTCACCGACCACGTCGACCGCAAATTCCAGGCGCTGCGCTGCCATGTCAGCCAGCTACGCGACCCCGACGGAATGGAGACTCGCTTCCGTCAACTCATGGGGCTCAATGCTGCGAAGGCGGGCTTCGCCGAAGGTACTTTTGTCGAAGGTTTCCGCGTTGTTCAGGCCATTTGAGCCGAGATGTCGTGTTGGCTCGCCTCCCGGTTTGCAGCCAGATACCGACCGGTAGCTACGCTGGCGGCGTTGTTCTGAAGCATGCGCGCTTCAACGTCGAAGGGGATCTTCCATGACCGAAGCAGTGATTGTCGCAACCGCTCGTAGCCCGATTGGCCGTGCCAACAAGGGTTCGCTGGTCAGCCTGCGCCCCGACGATATGTCCGCCCAGATCCTGCAGGCGCTGCTCGCCAAGGCGCCGCAGGTGCAGGCTGCCGACATCAACGACGTGATGTGGGGTATCGGCCAGCCTGCAGGCGAAGGCGGCTTCAACATCGCCCGCGTCATCTCCAGCCTCGCCGGGCTCGACGATGTCCCTGGTGTCACTGTCAACCGCTATTGCTCGTCCAGCCTGCAGACCATCCGCATGGCCTTCCACGCCATCAAGGCCGGCGAGGGCGACTGCTTCATCGCCGGCGGTGTCGAAAC
>JANOYI010000329.1:0-4195 GCA_031428795.1 Ilumatobacteraceae bacterium
CGAAGGCGGCCAGCGGGGCCGGCGAGACTCGCGTCGCTGGTTCTCTCCCGCTCGTCAGCTCGTCGATGAGGGCGAACAGGGCGGGTGCGTGAATGGGCTTGGCCAGATAGCCGTCCATCCCGGCGGCGAGACAGGCCTCGCGATCGCCCTTCATGGCGTGCGCGGTCAAGGCGATGATGGGCACTCGTGTGGCGCTGCCCGACTCGGCCCGGCGAATCGCCGCGGTCGCCTCGAGGCCATCCATCTCGGGCATCTGCACGTCCATCAGCACCACGTCGAAGGTCGACTCGGCGACGGCCGCGACGGCGGCCCGGCCATCCACGACGGCATGAACGATGTGCCCATGTTTGTCGAGAATGGCCTTCATGAGACGCGTGTTCACGGAGTTGTCTTCGGCCAGGAGGACCTTCAGCGCCCGGCTGGTCGGCACCGGTGGCGTGGGAGCCGCTGCGATCACCTGCGCTGCGTGCTGCGCCGATCGACCAAAGGCGGCGAGGATGGCCTGCAGCAGCACGGACCGCCTGACCGGCTTGGTCAACGATGCCGCGATGCCGAGCGACGTGGCGTGCGCACCCGACTGCTGATCGGTGGACGACAACATCAGCACCACGGTCGGTGCGAGCGCGGCCGAGTCGCGGATTTCTTGCGCCACTTCCATCCCGCTCATCTCGGGCATGTGATGGTCGAGCAACACGAGCGCATAGGGGGTCCCTCGTTCGACGGCTCGCTGCATGGCCGTCAACGCGTCGCAGCCCCGGCCGACCACCGTCGGCACCATCTTCCAATGCACCAGGAGGTCGCGGAGAATCCGGCAGTTGGTCGCGTTGTCGTCGACCACCAGGACGGGCTGCCCTTCGAGCTCGGCGAGTCCGGGCGTCCGCACGCCCAGCGGGCGGTTCACGCTCTCGCCGAACGACATCACCACATGAAACCGGCTCCCGATCCCGGGCGTACTCTCGACCCAGATGCGGCCGCCCATCAACGCGGTCAGATGGCTCGAGATGGTCAGGCCCAGGCCGGTGCCTCCGTAGCGCCGCGTCGTGGAGGTGTCGGCCTGCGAGAACGCCTCGAAGATGGTGGCCTGCTTCTCGGCCGACACGCCGACGCCCGTGTCCCTCACGATGAAGTGCAGCCGGGCGGTGCCGGCCTCGCTGCGCTCGACCGCCACTTCCAGGACCGCCTCGCCAGCCTCGGTGAACTTGATGGCGTTGCTGAGCAGATTGACGAGGATCTGGCGCAGCCGTACCGGGTCGCCCACCAGGCGCGACGGAACATCGGGCGAGGGGTTGTAGGCCAGTTCGAGTCCTTTCTGGTGGGCGCGAAGGGCGAGCGAACGCATCATGTCATCCACCATCGACGCGAAGTCGAAGTCGATCGACTCGATGTCCAGTTTGCGGGCTTCGATCTTGGAGAAGTCGAGGATGTCGTTCAACAGCCCCATCAAGGATTCGGCCGAGATCTGCACCATCTCGAGATAATCGCGCTGGTCTGGTGACAGCTCGGTGCTGAGGGCGAGTTCGGTCATGCCGATGATGCCGTTCATCGGCGTGCGGATCTCGTGACTCATGTTCGCCAGGAACTCGCTCTTGGCGCGGTTCGCCGCCTCCGCGGCCTCACTCGCCTGGCGCAGGACCTCCTCGGCGTGCTTGCGGGCGGTGATGTCGATGAGTGTGCCCTCGATGAGGTCGGGCGTGCCCCGATCGTCATCGAGCACGGACGCGCTGACCAGTGCCCACACCGCGCTGTCGTCCCGGCGCCGCATCTTGACCTCGAATCCGGCGACCTTCCCCGAGGCCCTCAGCGGCGCCATCAGCGCCTGGCGATCGTCGGGGGTGAAGTAGTGGTCGAGCATCGCGGGGTGCGCCAGCAGCGCCTCGCGCGATTCGAATCCGAGCAGGTGGGCGAGCGCGTCATTACAGTCGACCAGGGTGCCGGCCGAGGTCGTGCGGAACGCCCCCGCCAGCGAACGGTCGAACAGGGACCGATAGCGCAGTTGCTCCGTCTGGAGCTTGCGTTCCTGCCGCGAGAAGCGCTGATCCGCGGTCGACGTGACCAGCGCAAGCGCCAGCACCATGAAGGTGACCACGGCCAGGCCGGCGATCCCGAGGGACGAGACATCGACCGCCCAGTGCATGCGGCCGTGGACCATGGGGGACGGCATGAACGTCGCCGCCGCCATGCCGGTGTAATGCATGCCGGCGACCGCCAGGCCCATGACGCCGGCGCTCACGAGCTTCAGTGGCGACAGTACCCGCGCATCGCTGCGGAACCTGAAGGCCAGCAGCAGCGCGACGAACGACACCACCACCGCGATCGCCACCGACAACGCCACGGTGCCCGGGTTCCATTGGCAGATGGCGCGCATCCGCATAGCCTCCATCCCCGAGTAGTGCATCGTCGAGATCGCGGCGCCCATGGCCCCGCCGCCGGCGAGGGTGTTGACCACGGTGAGACGCGGCTGACTCACCACATGCAGGGCGATGCCGGACGCGATCACGGCGGCCACCAGCGACCCGAACACGGTCGGCATGTCGTAGGAAATGGGCACGGGCAAAGTGAAGGCCAGCATGCCGATGTAGTGCATCGACCAGATGCCCAGGCCCATCGCCACGGAGCCGCCCACCAGCCAGGCCCGCCGCACGCGCCCCACCGACGCCGTGATTTTCCCCGCCATGTCGAGGGCGACGTACGACGCACTGATGGCAATCAGCACCGAGAGCCCCACCAAACTTGGGTTGTAGCTGCCGATCATTGGACCGTCCACATCTGCCTAATCGGCAAACATCGACCCGGCATCAGCATCGGCGCAGAAGAATTTATAGGAGCGCGCCCCTGGCCCAAAATGAACTAGCCCATCGGGTGGCTGAGGTGGCATTTCCGGTCGCCCGGGCGGCGCGTCACGCCCCACTGGCCTGCAGGCCGGCCCAACCCGGACGCACGAAGACTGTCGATCGGCTCCTGCGTGGTATGCCTTGAGAAGCGGCCCCGCTAAGGCCGAGAACGGAGCCTTAACAGTTGAGGCCGCTCACCCCCAGTCCCTTGACTTCCGGCCGTCATCAGGCGGCGTCAGTCGCGCCCATGGCCTTCAGCTGAGACTCTGTATAGGCCACGAGAGCCATATCCAATTCTTGAAGAGCTCCGAGAAGGACAGGGCAATGCGACCGAGTCAGCCGGCCACCGTCCATGCATCCCGAATACAGCCGTGCGAATTTATTGGCGCCGACTGTGGATGCGCTTTCGGCAAGTTCTTTGAGCAACCACTCAAGATTCTCCGAAAGAGGTTCGTCCGAATCTCCTTGTTCCAGCACCACAATCGGTATGACTGTGGCCACTTGGGTCTCAAACTCATCGATCAGCGCGTTATAGTCCTTCCGCCCAAAGCCAAATCTGTCCATCGTGACGTGATCATCGAGAAGCACGGGCTGCGAGCGCAAGAGCTGCTTCACCCGCTTGATCAGCTGTGCTTTGTCGATGGGTTTGACGAGGAAGCCATCGCACCGTACACTCTGCGCCCGTTTGACTGTGTCAAGATCGCCGTACGCCGATGCGACAAGAATGGGGACATGGTTGAATGTCGGCAAGGCCCTGATTTTCTCAATAAACTCCAACCCATCCATTTCCGGCATCATGTAATCCGTGATGATCAGCTGAATGCCTGCGGTGGTAGACACAGTCTCCAGGGCCTGTTTCCCGTTACCGGCCACCAGGGTCTGGTACCCTTCTCCACGCAACATGATCATTAAGACCTTTGCGTTGACCGGATTGTCTTCAACAATCAAAATGGACATGGTGCTCCCTCAAAGGAAACGTCCTCCCTCTTCTTCCTAATCGGACACAACCGGGCGAAAGTTGAGCCTAGGCCTGAAACCTCAGGCACGTGTGTGCCGCCATCCAGGCCGCGTAAACGCTGGGGATGCTGACGGGGGGCTGGACACATGCCTCGGGGTTCGGTGCCGTTGGGTGGGTGACACCGCACGACGCGCAGGCGCTCCGCGACGAACGGGACGCCCTCACGCGTGAGCACGCCTCGCTGCGCGCGCAGCTTGAGCAGGCGCTCGCGGAGATCGAGCGGCTCCGCCGGACGCTGGACGAGGCGGAACGCGGCGGCAAGCGCCAGGCCGCGCCCTTCTCCCGACACACGCCGAAGGCGAATCCGAAGCCACCCGGCCGCAAGGCCGGTGCCCAGTACGGCGTG
>JANOYI010000330.1:0-3809 GCA_031428795.1 Ilumatobacteraceae bacterium
AGGTTCCTCTCTTTCAGATTCGCTGCCCGCAGTCCGCCCGATAGATTCGAGCCCGGAACGGTGGCAGAGCGGCCAAATGCATCCGCCTTGAAAGCGGAAGGGTTCACGCCCCGGGGGTTCAAATCCCTCCCGTTCCGCCAAGGACGTTTCTGGACGTCCGCTGAAGTTCTCTGACGTACAAATCTAGGTGCTCTGACCAGGACTTTCATTGCACTGACGTCCATGGGCGTCGTAGAGTGTCACTCCCAGCGACACCGACGTTCAACAAGCTGCCGAACTGTTGTGGGGCCACCCGCAAGTCCGCAGCGACCTGTCCGAGCTGTTCGGCTTGCTTGATGGCCGGATCGACCACCTACACACACCGCTCGCCACGCATCCCGACAGCCCTCTGCAGATCCACGCGAGGTACACCCGGATCGAGATCCTCGCCGCATTCGGGCTGGGTTCGGGCGCCAAGATCGCGGCATGGCAGAGCGGCGTCTACGAGGCGAAACCGGCCAACGCCGAGTTGCTCGCGTTCACGCTCGACAAGAGCAGCGGGGGCTTCTCGCCGACCACCCGGTACCGCGACTACGCAATCAGTCGAAGCCTCATTCACTGGGAGAGCCAATCCTCCACGCGAGCGGACAGCTCGACCGGTCTGCGCTACCGGCACCACGAGCGGGATGGCCGCACGATCCTGTTGTTCAGCCGACTCAGTGCCGACGATCGTGCCTTCTGGTTCCTCGGTCCCGCCACCTATCGCGGCCACGTGGGCGAGCGGCCGATTGCGGTCACCTGGGAGCTGGACCAGCCGCTCTCAGGTGACCTCTACCAAGCCTTCGCCGCTGCGGTTGCGTGAGTCACCACGACGTTTGCCCTTGACGCACCGTGCGCCTGCTCGAGACCAATCGTGGATGGATGTGAACATCACGCTGTCGGACGTGGACCTGGCGATGATCGTCGAAGCACTCGACTGCTACGACTACTGGAAACTCGGGCAGGACCTTCCACGCAACAACGGAGCGGTGCTGCTCCCTGAAGACTCGCTCGACGCGGTCGACCCGTACTGGTCAGAGTCGCCGACCGACGCGGAGTCAAATGCCATCGGCGTCGCGCGCGCGAGTAGGTATCTCGCCGAGCGCCTGCAAGCTCTCATCCAGTAGCGGTCGAGGCCTTCGCCATCGTGATCACAACTCGGCGGTGTGGTCGCCGAGATCATTGGCGTCATCAGCGTGTCGCCACGACTCAGGGTCAGACGTGTCGTCGAGTACAACGGGCTCGCCGCAGAGGCGACACCGACGACGCCCGCCGTGCACCACGACCTCGCGTACCAGTACGAGGTCGTGTGGGCCGGCGGCGAGGAGCGCTGCTTGGAGCGCGACAGCGTCGGCCTGTTCCCAGAAACCCGCAACGGCGCGATCCGCCTCTCCGATGTCGAGTACCAGCCACACCGTGGTGCCGCCTGAGCTGGCGCTCTGATTCGTCTGCTGCTCGTCGGGCATTCGCACCTCCACATCGAGATTGAGCTCGGTCCGCTGGCCGATAGCAACCCCAGGGCGCAGCTCGGCGATCAGTTTCACCAAGCCTCCGGTCAAGAGGTGTTGTTCGGAGACCACCGTCGACCGCAAGCCGGACCGATCGTCAGCCGGACCAGGTGGTGCTCCGTCGCGCCATTTCGTAGATCGCGTCGACGACGTCCCGGCCGAGGCACCTCGGCCTCGCGGAGAGCCAAGCGCAGACGGACGAGTGCGTAAGCACGGACACGTTCTGCGGAGCCTCCGCCTGCTCTGTCGCCGCTTGCCCGGCAACACGCAGAGCAAGGTCCTCCCACGGTTGTTCGGCTCTCTGAGCTCGGTCAGCAAGCCGCGGGACAGACGGCTTCTCAACGATTCCCAGTTCCTCTACGTGTGCGGAATCGAGAGCAACGGCGTTTGACAGCGTGGAGGTGCAGCCCTGAGATCGACTCGCCAGCCAGCTCTCGAGGGTGAGGTTGAAGGCTTCAGCGAACTGGGGCTTTGTGACCAGCCGCGATCCATCGACGAGATCGAGCCAGCCAACGTCGAGGCCATCGTCCGTCTTCACGTACAGGCGGTCCTTGCCGAACTTGGTCCATCGCTGGGTCAAGAGCTTCGATGTGCTGCGGGACTCCTGGATTGACATGGTTCTGTATCGGCAGCCCAAGCCACGAAGACAAGAAGACGCGCATCTATATCGACTGAGATATAGTAACGGCATGAACACGTCGGAGGTCGTCAAGGAGTTCAGGGTCCGGCACGGCCTCTCTCAGACGAGCCTCAGCAAGCTGACGGGCATTCCGCAGCCGGTGTTGTCCATGTACGAGCACGGCCGCCGCAGCCCGAGCATCGACACCCTCGAACGAATCCTGTCGGTCGGCTCGGAGACGGTTGAGGTTGTGCCAAAGCCATCCCGGCAAGATGACCGGTCGGTATCCAAGACCATCGAAATCCATCGCATCGTGCTGGAAAAGTTCCTCGATGACCCCGACCGTGTCCTGGAGTACGGACGAAATCGGTTGCGCGTTCTCGAACAATCGCTGAGCAAGCGAAGCTCGCCCTACATCGAGACGTGGCAGCGCCTGCTCGACGGACCTCGATCCGACATCGTACGGTTGTTGCTGTCGACCGACGAGGACGACGTCGAATTGCTCAAGATGTCGCCGTTCACCACGCTGCTGAATGACAGCGAACGAGACGAAGTGACTCGTCAATCGAAGCTGCGCAGAGCCGGATCTCGATGAACAGGGAGGGGCTGCATCGGATCATCCGCGCTGCCGCCGCGATGCTCGACGAGGACACAGTGGTGATCATCGGAAGCCAATCGATCCTCGCCTCGTTTCGCGAGTTCATGCTTCCCGACGACGCAACGATGTCGGCCGAGGCAGACATCCTTCCCTTCGACGACGACGACGAAGCGAAGGCCGACAAGGTCGACGGCCTGCTCGGCGAAGCCAGCCACTTCTCCGACAAGTACGGCATCTACGCGGACGGCGTGTCGCCCTGGACCGCCAGCCTTCCAACCGGCTGGGACGAGCGCCTGGTTCGGATCGAGGACCCCGAGAGCGGCGCAGTGGGTCTATGCCTTCATCCCGAGGATCTGTGCGTCGCAAAGGTGCTCGCGGGCCGCGCCAAGGACACCCGATTCCTTACCGCAGTGTTTCACGCCGGTCTCGTCGACCCCGAGGCCGTCGCTCGCAAGCTGTCCACGGTTGCGCTGCGGCCAAGTGACGCCGCGACCTCTCGACGGGCCCAGGGTTTCCTCGACGGGGTTCCACGCCGAGCCAGCTACGCCAAGGGTCCGCCGGCGGCGCGAGCAGACATCGCACGCCTCAGCGAGAGGCTCGCACGGATGCGTGAGGCCTCCGCGCTGTGCGGCAGGACGAACCGAGACGGCACGCTGTGCAGGAACGACCGCCGTCAGTGCGCTGATCATCCATAGAGCTCGGTCCACGCAAAGCCGGCACTGCCAACCGCGCTCGAGAAGCTCCTCCACGTTTTCAGGCACCACACCACGATCTCAGTTCCGAGACAACGCGCGGTCTCGGACATTTCGTTGGCTAACGATCAGTGAGACCGTGCTCGTTCGATGAGCCTCATCAAGCTCTTGCAAACGGTGGCCGACTTGACCGCAACATCGAGGTGCTGACCGGCCATTTGAGCAGTTGGCCATTCATACGTTTCGGCTCGCGCTCGGTCGTCATCGTATGCCGGGCTGAGTTGTAGAAAGCAGCAGCCGCGACGCTTCATCCAGCCGGTCGGCAGCGGCACCGGATCGTCATAGAACGATCGCGGCACACGAGGCGTGTCGGC
>JANOYI010000331.1:0-9449 GCA_031428795.1 Ilumatobacteraceae bacterium
CTCCTGCCCGGCGCGCAATGTGAAGCTGACCATGCCGCCGAAGTCGCGCATCTGCTTTGCCGCCGCGGCATGCCCAGGATGGTCGGGCAGTTGCGGATAGAGCACTTGCTCAACGGCCGGGTGCCCGATCAGCAGGTCGACCACGGCGCGCGCATTCGAGCAATGGCGCTCCATCCGAATCGCCAGCGTCTTCACACCGCGCAACGACATGTAGCAATCGACCGGTGCCGGCACCGCGCCGGCTGCGTTCTGCGTGTAGCGCAAGCGCTGCGTCAGCTCCTCGTCGTCGAGCGCGAGGAAGCCGCCGACCACGTCGCTGTGGCCGCCGAGATACTTCGTCGCCGAGTGCACCACCACGTCGGCACCCAACGCCAGCGGCTGTTGCAGGTATGGCGTTGCGAACGTGTTATCGACCACCACAATCGCACCACGCGAGTGCGCAAGTGCAGCGATGGCCTCGATGTCGAAGCAGCGCAGCATCGGGTTGGTAGGTGTCTCCAGCCAGATCAGTTTTGTGTCGTCCGGCCACGCCGTCGCGAGACCATCAACGTCGAGGAGATCGACCGCGGTCCACGGCAACTGCGTGTGCACCTTGCTGATCAGCCGGTAAGTGCCGCCGTATGCATCGTTGCCCAGCAACACGCGGTCACCGGCGGCGAGCAGGCGCAACACGTTGTCCTCTGCGGCCAAGCCGCTGGCGAAGGCGAGGCCGTGCGCGGCGCCCTCGAGTGCTGCCACCTGTGTCTCGTACGCGGTGCGGGTGGGGTTGCCGCTGCGGCTGTACTCGTAGCCGCGATGCTGGCCCACCTGAGCCTGTTGAAACGTGGTGCTGAGGCTGATGGGCGTCACCACTGCGCCGGTCACCGGGTCGGGTTCCTGGCCAGCGTGAATGGCCGCCGTCTCGAAGCCCCATGTGGATTGTTGCTCGAACTCACCCATTGCTCAACACCTCGAAGTAGCTCAGAAGATCGGATCGGGTGAGCACGCTCAACGGGCGGCCACCCGACAACACCAACAACGCCGGCGAGACATCCAACATTGCCACTGCGAGCGCCACCTGTTGGCCGGCGCCGATGGTGGGTAGCTTTGGCCCCATGATGTCCTCGACGGCGGAGTCCAGCACGCTGGCATCTCGGAAGACGGCCTCCATCAACGCCAGCTCATCGACCGAACCGGCCACCTCTGCGGCAGCGAACGGGGGAGTGTTCTTGCAGACGGGCAGCTGGCTGATGCCGTTGTCTCGCATCACCTCGATCGTGGTGCGCACACTGGTGGATGGGTTGACGTACAGCAGCGAAGGGGTGGCGCCGCGGGCGTCGAGCACGGCCGCAATGCACTCGTCGCAGTCGCGCAGGAAGCCAAAGTTGGCCATCCACTGATCGTCGAAGACGCGCGACAGATAGCCACGACCGCTGTCGGGGTTGAGCACGACCACGATGTCATTCGGGCCAGCGGCCTTCGCCACGCGGATAGCGGTCGCCACCGCCATGCCGCCAGAACCGCCGATGAGAATGCCCTCTTCGCGACTGACCTGGCGTGCAGTGAGGAAACTCTCCTCGTCGGTGATCGGAATCACCTCGTCGTACAGCTCGGGCGCCCACGCAGCGGGATAGAAGTCCTCGCCGACACCTTCCACCAAATATGGCCGACCGGAGCCACCGCTGAACACCGAGGCATCCGGGTCGCCGGCGACAATTTTGATGTCGGGGTTCTGTGCCTTGAGGAAGCGAGCCGTACCAGTGATGGTGCCGCATGTGCCCGCACCCGCGACGAAGTGCGTGATGCGGCCACCCGTCTGCGCCCACAGCTCGGGCCCGGTGGTCTTCTCATGTGCCAGCGGATTGTTGGGGTTGGCGTACTGGTTAGGGCGGAACGCCTTGCGCTCGATCGTCAGCCGCTCGGCCACCTTGTAGTAGCTGGTGGGGTCTTCCGGGGGCACCGCGACCGGGCACACCACGACCTCGGCTCCATACGCACGCAGCAGGCTGACCTTCTCCGGCGCAACCTTGTCGGTCATCACGAAGACGCACTTGTATCCTCGCTGCGCAGCGACGATGGCAAGGCCGACGCCGGTGTTGCCACTGGTCGGCTCGACGATCGTGCCACCTGGCTGTAACTCGCCTGACTGCTCGGCGGCGAGGATCATTTCGAGCGCGGGCCGATCCTTGGCCGAGCCGCCCGGGTTGGTGGTCTCCATCTTCATTGCCAACACGCAAGTGATCCCGTGGATCTCGCTGATGCGTTTGAGTCGCACGAGCGGCGTGTTGCCGATGGTGTCGATGACGCTCTCGGCGATGTTGGTGCCGTGCAATCGTGGATCAGCGGAATCATTGCCCCAGGCCATGACCGGAGGGTACTGGCGTCCGCCCCACCGTGCAGGAAAACCTTCCACTCGAGGGTTTCTAGCGCACCCCAGGTCACCGAAATCCTCGGCGAGCGTTCTCGAGGGTCTCGGGCGCTCCGCAGGTTGGCACCCTCGAAAGTCATGTGGTTGCGGTGGCGGGGGTTCTGTGTCGCACCCTCTGGCTACCGTGGCAGCTATGAGTGAGGTGGTCGCGGCAACTCGGTGGCAGGTGGAGCAGGTGTTCGCGCTCGCACCCAAGCCTTCGTCGCTCACCGCCGCGCAACCGCTGGCCGTCCCCAGTCGCTGGGTTGGTGCTGGCTGTGACGATCGAGCGGTCTGGGGTCGCTGCACGGGCGGCAGCGCCGAGCCCTACGAGTGCGCTGTCGACCATGTCGCTGTCGCCGTGCGTTGTAGCTGCCCCAGCCGAGTGTTGCCCTGCAAGCATGCGCTCGCGTTGCTGCTGCTGTGGACTCGAGGTCAGGTCGCCGAGGGTGAGGCCCCAGCGTTCGCCGCCGCCGTGGTGGCAAGCGCATTGGCGAAGGCAGCCAAACAGGCAGCGGAGGTCCCGGAGGTCGTGGCGGTGCCCGCGCCGGTGCCTTCGGCCGACGACGGTGGCGACGCCGGTCCAATTGCGCCGCCCATCTACCCCGAGCGTGATCCAAATGCCAGCCGCGACGATCGTGTCGCCCGCATGGCAGCCGGTCTCGCCGAACTCGACCGTTGGCTTGATGACCGAGTGCGAACCGGGCTGGCCGACCCGGCGCTCGCTCGCTACTCCACCTGGGACGACTTGGCAGCGCGCCTCATTGATGCGCAGGTCGGCGGGTTGGCCAACCGCGTCCGCCGCCTCGCAGGCGTAGTCGGAGCCCATCCGGACTGGCACCAGCAGGTGCTGTCCGAGTTGGGGGCGCTGCACCTGCTCGCCACAGCCGGCAGGCAGATGGGTTCGTTGCCGCCGACCCTGGCGGATTCGGTAGCTGCCGCAATCGGGTGGCAGGTTCGCCAGGCCGATGTGTTGGCCGGTGTGCCCGACACCGACCACTGGGCAGTGATGGGCCGCAGCGATGTGCGCGAAGACCGCATCGAAGTGCGTCGCCTCTGGCTACGCGGGCAGGGATCGGGCCGGTGGGCGATGATGCTCTCGTTCGCTGCGTATGGGCAGACGCTCGACACATCGATGGTCGTGGGCACACAGCTCCATGCCGATGTGTTTCGTTACCCGGGAGCGTTGGGACTACGAGTATTGGTCGGCCGCCGTCACGCTGACGCTGCGCCAGCCGCCGACATCGTTGGCTGCTCAGTGGCCGAAGCCTGTGCGCAGGTCGGTGCCGCGGTGGCCGCTGAGCCGTGGATCGAGCGGTACCCGGTGTGCCTGCTGGCAGCGCCCGCCCGCGTGGGCACCCGTTGGGTGCTCACCGATGCGGGCGGTTCGTTGCCGCTGATCGAAAGTGCCACCGGTGTCGGAGCGCTGCTGGCAAGCAGTGAGGGCCGTGCCGTTCCCATCACCGCCGAATGGACACCGCGCGGAATGGTGCCGCTGACTGCGCATCTGCCAGATCGCGCCATCGATCTCGGGCCCACGGCCGACCCCTCATTCCTGGCGGTCGGTTGATGCTGAACGACCCGTCATGCTGAACGACCCGTCATGCTGAACGACCCGTCATGCTGAACGACCCGTCATGCTGAACGACTACTGGCAGGAGATGGTCACCGTCGCCTTGTTGGGCACCGATCGGCGCGACCCTCCTGCGCCACCCGCTGGCGGTTTGGCCGACCTTGCTGCTGACGACCCGCAACCCACGCCCTCCCAACGGCTGCTGCAGCAGGTCGCCGGCTGCACTGTCGTTCGCCGAGCGGGGCTTTTGCCGGGCGCTCCCGTTGCCACTGTCGCTCCGCCCGCATCTGACCCACGGCCCACCACGCCGCAGTCGGCGACCAGAACGTGGCGTCGCCTCGTGGCGGATTGGCCGCTTCTCGAGGATGAGTGGGTGCTGGCTGTCATTCGCAACGGTCGTCGGCTAGCGCCCGAGTTGGTTCCACCAGTGTTGGCGCGACATCGCACCGATGCCACCCGTCATGCACGGGCGCTCGTCGCCGCCGGGCCACTGGGTGCCTGGATGATTGAGTGGTCGCCGCGGCTGGCATGCACCGCCAAGCAGTCGCCGGTGCTGCTTGCCGAGGTTCCCGAACTGCCCATCGTTCCCGAGTTGTTGCCGCTGCTGTCGGCGCCAGCAGCCCACGTCGCTCGCACGCTGTCGGCGGGGCTGTCCTCGGCCGAATTGGGCCGTTCCCACAAGGCCGTACTCGTCAACCTCTTGGCCCGGATGCAACCCACTTCGCTGCCTGCGGTCGCGCAGGCCATCGATCGAGTTGATTCTTCGTCGCCGTCTATCGGTCTTGCGTTTGCGTTGGCCGACCTTGCCCACCTCCGTCATCACATGCTCACCGAATTGGAGCTTGCATGAAGCCCTCCGCCAGCCAGCCGTCCGCAGTCCTGCGCCCCCACGCCGAGCAGGAGTTCGCGCACGAACTCGCCGCGTTGGCCGCACTCGATGATCGTGAGCGCCCGCCCAATTGGCGGCTCTCGCCGTGGGCCGTCGTCACCTATGTGTTGGGCGGCACGCTGGCCGACGGCACTGTGCTGACGCCGAAGTACGTGGGGCAGCGTCGCCTGGTGGAGATCGCGGTCGCAACGCTGGCCACCGATCGAGCGCTGTTGCTCTTGGGTGTTCCCGGCACGGCGAAGACCTGGCTCAGCGAACACCTGACGGCGGCCATCAGCGGCGACTCGACGTTGCTGGTGCAAGGCACCGCTGGCACGGCCGAGGAGCAACTGCGCTACGGCTGGAACTACGCACGCTTGCTGGCGGAAGGCCCCAGCCTCGGCGCGCTGGTGCCCAGCCCGATCTACCGCGCGATGGAGCGGGGCGCTATTGCTCGTGTGGAGGAACTCACACGTATGCCCAGCGATGTGCAGGACGCGTTGGTGACGGTTCTCAGTGAGAAGACGCTGCCGATCCCAGAGCTCGGTGGCGAGATGCAGGCGATCAGTGGTTTCAACGTGATCGCAACAGCCAACGACCGCGACCGCGGGGTCAACGACCTGTCGGCAGCGCTTCGACGCCGCTTCAACACCGTCGTGCTGCCGCTGCCAGCCGACATCGAGGAAGAGGTCGCCATCGTCGAGCGGCGCGTGGCCGAGCTGGGCGCCGCGTTGCGCTTGCCAGCCGTGCCAGCAGCCGACGAAGAAATTCGCCGCGTCGTCACCATCTTCCGCGAGCTGCGCAGCGGTGCCACCGAGGACGGCCGGGTCAGCCTGAAAGTGCCGACGGGTTCGCTGTCGACGGCTGAGGCGATCTCGGTCGTCACCAATGGCATCGCGCTGGCCGCCCACTTCGGCAACGGCCAGCTCAGCGCGGCCGACGTGGCTGCTGGCATCATCGGTGCAGTGGTGAAAGACCCGGTGCACGACCAGGTTGCGTGGCGCGAGTACCTCGAAGCCGTTGTACGTGACCGAGCCGATTGGGCCGAGTTCTACGACGCCTGCCGAGAGCTGTAGACATTGAAGTGACCGACGTTCAGGCACCGTTGGTGCGGCTGTTGGGGATACGTCACCATGGGCCGGGGTCGGCTCGGTCGGTCGTGCGCGCTCTTGATGAGCTGCAGCCGACGGTGGTTCTGGTCGAGCTTCCCGCCGATTGCGAAGCCGCATTGGCGTGGGTGGGGCACGAGCAACTGGTGCCACCGGTGGCGTTGCTCGGCTATGTGGTCGACACGCCGCAACGGGCAGCGTTCCTGCCGTTCGGCGAGTTCAGCCCCGAGTGGCAGGCGTTCATATGGGCACAGTCGCACGGCGTACCTGTGCGTGCCATGGACCTGCCGCTGGCGAACTCGTTGGCTCGCAGTCACGGTGCAGAGGACGGTGAACTGCTGCTCGCGGAGCATCCGGTCGGCGACCCAGTCGCGGCGCTGGCCGCAGCCGCTGGCGACCCCGACCCTGAGCGGTGGTGGGACGACGTCATAGAACATCGTGGTGATGGTGTGCCGGCGTTCGAGGCGGTTGCCGAAGCAATGGTGGCGGTGCGTGGTGGATGGGAAGCTGCCTCCACGACTGAGGCTCAGCGCGAGGCGTTCATGCGTCAGACACTGCGCAAGGCCATTGCTGAGGGGCACGAACGAATCGCCGTGGTGTGCGGCGCGTGGCATGTGCCAGCGCTCAGTACCCCGCTACCTGCGGCGACCATCGACGCTCGCACCTTGCGTAGCCTGCCGAAGGCGAAGGTCGGCGTCAGCTGGGTGCCCTGGACCCATCGCCGGCTAGCGAGTGCCACCGGCTACGGCGCCGGTGTGCGCAGCCCCGGCTGGTACGCACACGTGTTTCGCTACCCGGGCCCGGTGGGACTCAGTCGTTGGTTCGTGGAGGTTGCTCGACTGTTGCGCGAGCGCGGGTTGTCGGCATCTCCCGATCACCTCATCGCGGCAACGCGCACAGCCGGCGCACTGGCTGCGCTACGCCTGCGCCCACGTCCAGGTCTCGCAGAAGTGCTCGATGCTGCCGACACGGTGATGGCGGGCACGACCGGGCTGGCGCTCATCGACCGCGAACTAGTGATCGGTGACGCAATCGGTGAGGTTCCCGACGATGCGCCGCAGGTGCCGTTGGCGCGCGACGTGGCCGCACAGCAGCGCAAGGTGCGGCTGAAGCCGAGTGCCGACGCGCAGACCGTGGAGCTGGATGTCCGCACCCCCAACGGCCGGAACCGATCGGTGCTGCTGCATCGGATGCGCGCCCTTGGCGTGTCGTGGGGTTCGGTGGAGGAGGGTCGCGGCAGTAGTGGCACCTTCCGAGAGACGTGGGGGCTGCGCTGGGAACCCGAGCTGACCATCCGTGTCATCGAGCTGTCGGCGCACGGCACCACCGTGGCCGCGGCAGCCACTCATCGCCTGTTGGAGAAGGCGGCTGCCGCAACCGCGCTTGCCGACCTCGTGCAGATTCTCGACGACGCGCTCCTGGCCGACTTGCCCGACGTCGTGCAGCCGGTTGTCGTGCGGGTGGAAGCGCAGGCAGCCCACGACCCAGATGTCGTGCAGGTCATCGACACCCTCGGGCCGCTCGCGCGGGCGCTGCGTTACGGCGACGTGCGCGGCACCGATGCATCAGCCTTGCGTCGAGTTTTCGACGGCCTTGTGGTTCGTGCGTTGGCTGGTGCGCTCATGGCCTGTCGTTCGCTCGACGACGATGCAGCCGCAGCAATGGTCGAGCGGCTCGCAGGTGTCCAGGCAGCGCTGGCGCTCACTGACCATCAGGCACGTCGTGGCGAGTGGCCGGCCGTGCTCACGTTGATCGCGGAGCGAAGCGATGTCCACGGGTTGGTGCAGGGCCGTGCCGCCCGGCTGCTGCACGACGGTGGTGCGTGGAAGCGATCGCAGGTGGGCAGTCGGGTCTCGCGAGCGTTGTCGGTGGGCACGGCGCCCGGCGTCGGCGCCTCGTTCGTTGAGGGCTTTGTCGCTGGCAGCGGCACCGTGTTGGTGCACGACCGCGAGTTGCTCGATGTCATCGACGGCTGGGTCTCGTCGCTGACCCCCGAGTCATTCATCGCGACGGTGCCGCTGTTGCGTCGAACGTTTGGTGGCTTCGAGCCAGCCGAGCGTCGCCAACTGGGAATGCTGTTGGCCGACCTCGCTCCAGCTACGGGGTCCGGCTTCGGTTCCGAGATCGATGCAGAGCGGGCCGCAGCCGCGCTGGTCACCGTTCGGCAGATGCTCGGAGTCGCGTCGTGAATGAGATCGCGTCGTGAGCGAGTTCCCGGGTCGCGTCAGCGATGGTGAGCGGTCGCGTCGCTGGCGGATGGTGCTCGGCGGCACCGAGGAGGGCGACGCTGACGGTGCCGGCCAGGGTGTCACCGGGTTGCAGTTGGATGGTGTGGACGCGCGTATCGACGCCGCATTGGCCGCTGTCTACGACGCCAGACCAGGTCGTCGTGGGGCAGGGTCGCGCTCGGGTGGGCTCGGCTCGTCGGCGCCAGCGGTCGCTCGGTGGCTCGGCGACATTCGCACGTACTTTCCGAGCAGTGTGGTGCAGGTGTTGCAGCGCGACGCCATCGATCGACTGAAGTTGCGCCAGTTGCTGTTGGAACCAGAGATGCTCTCCGCGGTCGAGCCCGACCTTCATCTCGTCACCCTCCTGGTCGAGCTCAACAAGCTGCTGCCCGACACGACGCGCGCGACCGCTCGTCAGCTGGTGGCGCAAGTCGTCGAGCAGATCGAGCGCCGGCTCGCGTCGCGCACGAAGCAGGCGGTGCACGGTGCGTTGGCTCGCTCACAACGCACACGCCGACCTCGTCCCAGCGACATTGATTGGGGTCGCACCATCCATGCCAACCTGCGGCACTACCTGCCCGACCAGCGCACGGTGATCCCCGAGCGGCTCGTCGGCTACGGGCGGCGCCAGCGCAGCCTGTCGCGAGACGTCATCGTGGCAATCGACCAGTCGGGCAGCATGGCCGACAGCGTGGTGTACGCGTCGGTGTTCGGTGCCGTGCTGGCGTCAATGCCTGCGTTACATACCAGCGTGATTGCGTTCGACACGGCCGTTGCAGACCTGACACCGCTCTTGCATGATCCGGTGGAGGTCTTGTTCGGCGTGCAATTGGGCGGCGGCACCGACATTGCCCAGGCAATTGGCTATTGCCAGCAACTGATCACACGCCCGGCCGACACGGTGCTGGTACTTGTCAGCGATCTGTTCGAAGGCGGCAACTCAGCCCTGTTACACGACCGGATTGCGACATTGCAGCAGGCAGGCGTATGTGTCGTCGTGCTGCTGGCGCTGAGTGATGAGGGTGCTCCGGCGTATGACCACGCCCGAGCCGCAGCGTTCGCCGCCCTTGGGGTTCCGTCGTTCGCATGCACGTCCGACGCCTTTCCCGACCTGCTGGCCGCCGCGCTGGAAGGCCGCGACGTCGGCCGCTGGGCCAACGAACACGGCCTCCACACAGCCGTCGCAGCGCCGGCGGTCTGATCGCCCTCGGCAGTGCCGGGCCTCACTCAGTTGATGGCAGCTGAGGGCGTCAGTGCAGCGCTGTCACCCGGTGGACGGCCACCG
>JANOYI010000332.1:0-2740 GCA_031428795.1 Ilumatobacteraceae bacterium
AGAAGGCTGCGCTCAGCACATGGGAGATCGCTGGGTGGGTGGAGGACGCGTTGAAGCGCTGCGAACCGCGAGGCCTGGCCGACCCTGTGCCCTCGGCTGTGCGGCAGCGTCTGGGCCTGATCTCGCGCAGCAAGGCGCTGCACAACATCCACCTGCCCGAGACGATGGGGGAGAAGGAGATGGCCCGCCGCCGGTTGGCGTTTGACGAATTGCTGCGTGTACAAACGGTGCTGGTCATGCGCAAGCGGGCCATCGAGCGTGACTCCCGCGGCATCCGCCACACTCTTGACGGCGAGTTGGTCGGCCGCCTGCGCGACGCGCTGCCCTATGAGCTGACGGGTGCTCAGCAGCGAACGATTGCCGAGATAGAAGCTGACCTCGCCGGCCCCCACCCGATGCACCGGCTGCTGCAAGGCGACGTCGGTTCCGGCAAGACATTGGTGGCCGTGAGCGCAATGCTCACATCGGTGCAGGGCGGCCATCAAGGCGCGCTGATGGCACCAACCGAAGTCCTAGCCGAGCAGCACGCGGCTGGTGTGCGTCGGCTCCTGGAGGGCGTGACGGTTCCCGACCCGGGCAACCTCTTCGGCGACAGGCCGTTGCGCGTCGAACTGCTCACGAACCGCATCACCGGTAGCGACCGTCGGGACGTGATGGTCGGGCTGGCCGACGGGACGGTCGACATTGCCATCGGTACGCACGCCCTCATCCAGGAGGGCGTGCAGTTCCACAGCCTGGGTGTGGTCGTGGTCGACGAGCAGCATCGTTTCGGTGTCGAGCAACGTGCCGCGCTCCGCGCCAAGGGCGATGGCGACGTCGTTCCCGACGTGCTGGTGATGACTGCCACGCCGATCCCACGCACAGCGGCGATGACGGTCTATGGCGACCTCGACGTGAGCGTGCTCGATGAGCTGCCTCCGGGCCGCACCCCGATCGTGACGAAGTGGGCGAACGGCCCGTTGATGGAGCAGGGCGCCTGGGCCACGGTTCGCGAGGAGGTCGCGGCCGGTCGGCAGGCATTCGTGGTCTGCCCACTGATCGAGGAGAGCGAGAAGCTGGAAGTCGCCAGCGCGCAGGAGATGTACGAACGGCTGCACTACGACGAGCTCAAGGGGTTGCGGATTGCACTGCTCCACGGGCGGATGCCGTCGGTGGAGAAGGAAGCCGTCATGGAGTCGTTCCGGCGCGGCGAGATGGATGTGCTGGTCGCGACCACCGTGATCGAAGTGGGTGTAGACGTCCCGAACGCAACCGTGATGGTGATCGTCGACGCTGATCGATTCGGGATCGCGCAGCTGCATCAGCTGCGGGGGCGCGTTGGACGTGGTGTTCACTCTTCGACATGTTGGTTGGTGACCCAGGAGGTCGAGGGTCGCAACCTGCGCGTCGAAGCGTTGGTCGCAACCACCGACGGCTTCGAACTGGCCGAGGTCGACCTCGATCTTCGGGGCGAAGGCACCTTGATGAATACTGCGCAGAAGGGCCGCAGCGACTTGCGCCTGGCGTCATTGCGTCGAGACCGCGAGCTGGTCGCGCTGGCCCGAGAGGTCGCATTCGAAATCGTCGACCCGGACCCGATGTTGGAGAACAACCCGCTGCTCTTGGACGAACTGCGCCTGCTGTTCACCGCCGACGACGAAGCGTTCCTCTTCAAGAACTGACGCATCACGGCCCCGAAGGTCGGGCAGACTGCACGAATGCGCCGTCCACTTGCTGCTCTCGCCGTCAGCCTCGTCGTCCTCTCCGCGTGCTCCGACTCAGGCTCCAGCCCCGACACGACTCTCGCTCCAGTCGAGACTTCGGTGCCCGTCGTTGGTGAGCCGGAGGGCACGCAGACGTTCACGGATCTCGAGCAGACCCATGTGGATACGCCGGTCGACTACCCGCAGACACCGCCCGTCGGCGGGCCGCATAACGCCGTGTGGCAGTCCTGCGCCGTGTATGACGTCGAGTTCCCGAAGGAGCGTGGCGTGCACTCGATGGAGCACGGCGCCGTCTGGATCACCTACACGGCGGGTCTGCCCGAGGCCGACATCGCTGTTCTCGAGGCGCTCGCCGAGAACGGCATGGAAATCCTGGTCAGCCCGTTCACCGGTCTGCCAACGCCCATCGTCGCGTCAGCATGGGGCAAGCAGATCCAGCTCGAGTCGGTCAACGACCCCCGCCTCGCCCAATTCGTCACCATGTTCGACGACGGCCCGCAAACCCCCGAGCTGAACACCCCCTGCGCCAGCGGAACCTCCGAAACCGACTGAGTGCCACAACGTGCGGCTGGCGAGCGCCTGCTGAACCGCCTACATCTACAGGTAGGCGCTACGCCGTCTGGACGTGGAAGGAATCGAGCGCATCGGCGGGGATGCCGAGCGTTCCGTCTTCGAGCTTCACTCGCGGCAGCCGCCGCTCATACATCGCCTGTACGACTACACGGGTAGCGACGCTCAGCCGTTGTGCGGCCTCGGCGGGGAGAAGCACTTCTTGCTCGGTCATTGCACGCCTCCTTCGTCGAAGCCCAACTTACCGTGGAGCATGCGGATGACGGTCGCAAGCTCGTCCTGTAGCCCAGGAGCAGCTCGACGTTCTCGTAGGGCCAGGCGAGCGTCCTCGATCGCCTCCAACACTCGAAAGGCCTCGTCCAACGACAGCGAAACACTGCGAGGAACCGGGTCGTCGAAGGGATTGCGATCGCTCATGCGGCCAGCATGAAGGGAGGGTGTGACGGGGTTCCCAGGTAGCGCCCGAA
>JANOYI010000333.1:0-2852 GCA_031428795.1 Ilumatobacteraceae bacterium
GCGACCACGATGACGCCAACGATGAGCACGGGGTCCGCCACTCGACCGGCGAGTGTGATGGCGGTGATGGCGGCGACCACGCTGAGGACGATTGCCAGTTTGATCTGACCGGCCCAGTCGAAGCGGCCTGCGTTGAATCTCGACCTGCTGCCAAGAGCCGGCGAGCCGAACTCGACGCACTGAATGTCGCCCGCCAGTGGCATGGGACCACTTTGAAGTGAGTTCCGCCAGTGTGATGGGACCACCCGTCCGCCAGTGATGGGACCACCTCGGGGTCCGTCAGTTCGGTGCTGTCACGGGTGAACATCGCCGCTTCTGCTGACAGTCCGAGAGGCGGCGATGGTGTTCCGGGAGGTTCCGATGTTCGAGGTTCGAGAAGTGCTGCGGTTGTGGTTGGGCGGTGAGGGGCTTCGGGCAGTGGCCCGGTTGTCCCTGGTGGATCGCAAGACGGTGCGCCGCTATGTCGACACTGCGATCGAGGTTGGCGTCACCGTCGAGGGTGGTGTCGTCCAGTTGACCGATGAGGTGCTGGGTCGGGTGGTGGAGATCGTCCGCCCGCACCGAACGGACGGTCATGGTGAGGCGTGGGCGACGCTGGCTGCCCGACACGACAAGGTCGAGGCGTGGGTGAACGCGGGTGTTGCCGGCGTGAAGATCTGCGAGCTCCTGGCCCGCGACGGCGTGGTGGTGCCAGAGCGCACGGTGCAGCGGTTCATCGCGACCGAGTTCGGTCCTCGCCGTGGGCAAGGTGCGACGGTGCGGGTCGCTGATGGCGAACCGGGTCACGAGTTGCAGGTCGATTTCGGGCGGCTCGGTCTGCTGCACGACGCAGTGACCGGCAAGCGGCGGGTGTGTCACGCGTTGATCTTCACGGCGGTGTTCTCGCGGCACATGTTCGTGTGGTTGTCGTTCACGCAAACCACCGACGCCGTGATCGCCGGGTGCGAGGCGGCGTGGCAGTTCTTCGACGGCGTGTTCAAGGTGTTGATCCCCGACAACCTGAGCCCGGTGGTGACCACCGCTGATCCGCTGGAGCCGAGGTTGAACGAGGCGTTCGTCGAGTACGCCCAGTCACGCGGGTTCGTGATCGACCCGGCCCGCGTTCGCACACCGACGGACAAGCCGAGGGTCGAGCGGATGGTGCAGTTCGTGCGGTCGTCGTTCTGGGCCGGTGAGACGTTCACCGATCTCGCCGACGCCCAAGCGAAGGCGACAGCGTGGTGTGCCGGGCGGGCAGGGATGCGGGTGCATGGCACGACCCAGTGTCGGCCGCTCGAACACTTCCGCCTGGAGGAGCAGCCGTTGTTGTTGCCGGCCCCGACCGAGCACTACGACGTGCCGATCTATGCGACGTGTCGGGTGCATCGGGATCATCACATCGAGATCGCCAAAGCCCTCTACTCGATCCCGGGGAGCCTGCTCGGCGCACGGGTGCAGGTCCGCGCTGACCGCAAGCTGGTCCGGGTGTTCCACCGCTCGCAGTTGATCAAGGTCCACCCGCGCCAGGCGCCCGGTGGTCGTTCGACGGACCCGGCTGATCTGCCGTCGGAGCGGACCACGTATGCGTTGCGTGACATTGCCCATCTGCAGCGCCTCGCTGCCGGTCACAGTGAAGCGATCGGCGAGTATGCGGCGGCGGTGTTGGACACCCCGTTGCCGTGGACGAAGATGCGTCAGGTATACGCCCTGTTGGGCCTGGTCAAGAAGTGGGGACCGGACAAGGTCGACGCCGCCTGCCGGCGAGCGTTGGACGCGGAGGCGATCAGCGTGTCGTTGATCGGCCGGATGCTCGACCGGGCCACCGAGAACGTCGAGCAAGAACCGCCGCCCTCGGCGCCGCCGACGACGACACGGTTCGCTCGCGACCCAGACGAGTTCACCACCAACACAGCGACGAAGACTCGGAGAACAGCATGAGCCCGACACTGACCGTCACCGCCGACCTGAAAGCCCTGTTACGTCGAGTGAAGCTCGGCCGTTGCCTCGACACACTCCCGGAACGTCTGACGCTCGCCCGTCAGCAGCAGCTGACCCACCACGAGTTCCTCGAGCTGCTCCTCGCCGACGAAGTCACCCGCCGCGACACCCAATCAGCCATCCTGCGCGCCAAGACAGCAGGGCTCGACGCGTCGATGCTGCTGGACCGTTGGGACGACACCGCGAAGATCACCTACGACCGCACGATCTTCAACGAGCTCTGCTCACTCCGCTTCGTTGACGCACCCAACGACGTCGTGATCCTCGGCCCCGTCGGAGTCGGCAAAACATTCCTCGCCAGCGCGCTCGGACACATCGCCGTCAGACGCGGGCGCAGCGTCCACTTCGAACGCGCCGACGTGCTCCTCAAACGGTTGAAAGCGACCAGGCTCGACAACAGCCACGACGCCGAGGTCCGCAAACTGCTCCGCGTTGACGTGCTCATCATCGACGACTTCGCGCTCCGCCCGATGGACCAGATCGACACCGCCGAGGTCTACGAGATCATCGTCGAACGCCACCGGCGCGCATCGACGATCCTCACCTCGAACAGGGACCCCGGCGAGATGCTCGCGCAAATGGCAGACCCGCTCCTCGCCCAATCAGCGATCGACCGGCTCCACTCCAACGCCCACGAACTCGTCATCGACGGCGAGTCCTACCGGCGACGCCAACGACCCACCCTTGACACCAACCCAACCACCGAACCATCATCACCACGCCGACACTGACACCCCCGACCCGGTCCCATCACACTGACGGACGGGTGGTCCCATCATGCTGGCGGGCGACACGCTTGGATCGCTGGTCGGTATCGCTCGGCAAAGACGAGCACGATTTCGACCGCGCAGTTGAGGCGCTTCGTCACTGGCGAG
>JANOYI010000334.1:0-5457 GCA_031428795.1 Ilumatobacteraceae bacterium
ACCAACGCCACTGCTCGACGAAACGGGTTAGAACGCTTCATGCCAACACCAATCTGCTCGACGCCCACCGACGCATCACATCGGTACGCGACTGACCTTCACGCCCTGAAACACGATACCAGTGGCGCACTCTGCGTACCCGTCAGCTCACAAAGGTGGGGACGAGTTCGCCGCTCGCGATACGAGCATCCAGCGCAGCAGCCTCATCCGCGGCCACAGCCTCCGCCTCGTCGGGCAACATCACGGGAATGCCTTCTCGCACCACGTAGCGGCGATGCAGGCGAGGGTTGTACAAGCCCCCCTCGTCGCCGAGGTAGTACAGGGGGCCCTTGTCGACGGGGCAGGCCAGGACGGCCACAAGGCGGGGATCGAGTGCCATGACAGCAACCTTTCTACAAACTGGTGATGAGCGCGAGGAGTTCGGCAACGTGCTGGTCGCACGAGTCGCGATCGGGTGCTTCCAAATTCAACCGCAGCAGCGGCTCGGTGTTCGACGGACGCAGGTTGAACCACCATGGGCCACAGTCGACTGTCAGACCATCAAGATCGTCTTGCTCGAAGCTCCCGAATTCAGCGGAGACCTTCTGGATGACCGCTGCAGTGTCGCCGACCTGGGTATTGATCTCGCCGCTGGACGAGTAGCGCTCGAACGGCTTACGAATCACCGAGAGATCGGTGTGCGCCCGGCTGACTTCGTTGAGCACCAGCATGCTGGCGATCAGACCGCTGTCGGCCCGGAAGTTCTTCAGGAAGTAGTAGTGAGCCGAGTGCTCGCCGCCAAAGACTGCGCCCGTCTCCACCATGCGCTGCTTGATGAAACTGTGACCCACCTTGGTGCGCACCGGGACGCCCCCGTGCTCGCGAATCACTTCCGGAACCGCTCGTGAGCAGATCAGGTTGTGCAAGATGGTGGCGCCGGGGTTGTTGCGCAGCACCGCTGCCGCCAGCAACGCGGTCGTGGTGCTGCCGCTCAGGCCGCGGCCGGCTTCGTCGACCACGAACACGCGGTCTGCGTCGCCATCGAATGCCAGCCCGATATCGAAACCGCCAGCGACAACTCGCGCCTGCAGGTCGCGCTGGTTTGCCGGCTGCAACGGATCGGCGGGGTGGTTCGGGAATGTCCCGTCGAGCTCGCCGTACATCACTTCCAGAGTGATCTGCGGCAGACGTTGGAAGACTGCGGGCACCACCAGGCCACCCATGCCGTTGGCCGTGTCCGCGACTACGCGCAGCGGACGCAGTGCTGCCACATCAATGAACGACACCACGTGGTCGGCGAATGCCTCGAGCAGGTTGCGATAGCTCATCGAGCCGCTGGCTGCTGCATGCGCCGGAGCGCGACCGCTGAGCACGTCGACAGCCACCTGCTTGACGACGTCGAGACCGGTGTCGACACCGACTGGCCGTGCGCCGCTGAGGCAGAACTTGACACCGTTGTACCCGGCCGGATTGTGCGACGCAGTGAACATTGCACCGGGCGCGTCGAGCGTGCCGGCGGCGTAGTACATCAGATCGGTGCTGGCCAGACCGAGGTCGACAACGTCGATGCCTTGCTCCATCACGCCGCGAGAAAACGCCTCCACCAGCTCAGGTCCTGAGGGACGCATATCGCGTGCGACGAGGATGCGCGAGGTCGAGCAGAAGCGGGCGAAACCGACACCGAGCGCGTAGGCGACATCGGTGTTGATCTGGTCGGGAACGGTGCCACGTACGTCGTACGCCTTGACAATCTCGTCGAGCACTCGGGGGTCAGTAGAAGACATGCGGTCCTAGACGCTATCGGGCGGCACTTCGGCCCTGAGTGTGTCGTTCGGCGATACAGCCTCGATCGGCGATACAGCCTCGTTCGGCGATACAGCCTCGTTCGGCGGTGGCCCGTCAAGGATCTCATCGTCGGGCGATGCGACCTGCAGCAGCGCGTTGTCAGCGAGCAACGTGTCGTCGCGTACTGGATCGTCTGCAACCGGGTCATCGGCGAGTGACCAGCCGTAGCCCTGACTGCCCTGCGCGTCCCACGGGTCGGCGGGGGTCCAGTCATCGGCGCCGGCGGTGACCATGAACGGATGCGGGCTGCGGTGCTTCACATCGCCGCGAAGGCGCCAGAAGACCAACAATCCGAAGCCCACCAAGGTGAGCAGGTAGGCGACATAGTCCGATCGAGACGCGTCGTACTGGAAGCTGACATGAGTCGAGGTCGGCACGACCACCATGAAGTTGGGAGCGATGCGGTACGGACCGTCTGCTCCTTCCACCTGCCAGTTGGGGAAGTAGCTCATTTTCACCAGCACCGGTACGCCGATCTGTGAGACGTCGAAGCTGAGGCTTTGGTCCCCCATCTCGTAGTTGGTCACCGTGATCGGGTCGAGCGCGACAGGCTCGATCGTTTGCACTGGCACGACGATGTCGACTCGTCGACCGGGGGCCATCGGCGCGGCGCCGATGCGACGATCGATATCGACCTGTACGTCGATGCGCTGCCATTCGGCTGGCCCATCGTCGGCTGGCATTGCGGCCCACTCGTCGGGGTTCTGGAACCAGCTGGTTCCAAGCTCGAGGTTGCGCTCGCGTTGGTCGCCTGAGCGGCCGGTGACCACCACGGGCTGCACGGTCATCGGCACGACGATGTCGGTCTCTGCCACGCGGTAGATGTTCCAGGGGCCACTCTCGGCGACCAGTTCGAGGTCGCTGCGAGTACCAGCCTGCGCCCTCGCCAGCTCGGTGAACACCATGAGGTATTTGATGCCCATCTTCTGCATCATCGGCACCCCGACAGCCGCGTTGTTATCCGTGTAACGCAGTTCGCGCACAGGGTTCGAGCTTTGAGCACTCATGGCCGCGGCCGTCAGGAAGTGATACGGCGTGGTGCCCGACGCCTCGAAGAACAGGCCCTCCTGGCTGGCGATGCAGCCGTCGGTCCAGTGCGGCAACAGCATGAGGGCCATCGTGGTGCCATAGTCGCCGTTCTTGCTGTTGTTCTCCCACAGGGCCCGACCACAACCCAGGCTGGGGTCCGTGTCGTCCCCCAGGCCAGCCATCGTGTCAACCAGACCCTTGTATTCACCATACGCCGGCCGGCCCTCATAGCCAGAGAAGTTGTACCGCGTCCAGCCATCGCTGTACGCGTCGGTCTTGCCGGCAACTGCGATGTTGATGGGGTCCCACCCGCCAATGCCCCACGAGTACGTGCTCTTGCCGTCCTTCGTCGTGAACCGAGCGCCTGGCATCTGATGGAAGAAGAACAACTCGACGACGCTGGCGATCGTCACCACAACGACAGCGGTCGCCGCACCGACGACGGCCCATTCTCGCGTTCTGGGGGCGCGCATGCGAATGCCCTGCACCACGAAGTACACGGTGTCCACGATGCCCACCATCATCAGCATGAAACGCAGGAGATAGAAGAACGGAAGCAGACGCGGATTCCACAGTAAGCCGATGACCGGAAGGCTGTCGCGCGTCATGTAGACGGCTGCCATCAGCGCGAAACACATGATGCCCAGCCATGCACCGGTGAGATTACGTTTGACCACGCTGCTGACGAAACCGATCAGCGCAAAGCCGCTGACGACGATGTTCCAGAACGTGCTGAGGTCGAAGAACATTTCCCAGAAGCTGTCGCCGCCGCCGTTGGGCCGGAAGCCGTACTTCATGTCGGTCATGTAGGCGTGGTTCTGCAGGAATGGAAGCACCCAGAACGCGGTGAGGGCAAGCGCGGTGATACCCATGGTGAGCCCGTAGATGAACCGGGTCTTGTCCATCCAGATGAGCCACATCAGCAGTGCACCGAGCGCTACGAAGATCAGCACGATGCCGTGCGAGAGCATGGCGAGCGCGAGCAGCACGGCAGTCCAGTTGCGGTACTTGCCCGTCTCCAGCCCACGAGCAAAAAGACCAAGTCCCAGGATGCCGAACGACAGCGCGATCGAGAACGAGAACTCGCCAGCCATGGTGCTGGTGACATTGCCGCCGTAAATGGTGAAGCTCTCGTCGAAGAGGAAGATCAACCCGGCCATCGCCATCAGTTCCGGGATGGGATAGCGGAGGCGGGCAAGGCGACCGAATGCCCAGCAGCAGAACGGCAATGTCACGATGCCGAGACAGACGACGATCTTGAACGCGACTCCGTAGGGGAAGACGACGTTGAGCGCAACGATCATCAGCGCGGGCACGACCATGTAGAAGCGGTACAGCGGGAAGCCGTTGTACCAATAGTTGCTCCACCCGGTGATCTGACCGTTGGGCAACAGGTGGTCGCGCAGGTACGCCGGGGCCATCACGTGTGCGCCCATATCGCCACCCGTCGGAGTGTTGTTCTGGAACACGAGATCGAGGTGAATTACCTGCAGCATCGCCACGGTGCAGCCACCGACCACTGCCAACGCTGTCAGATACTGGACAACGCGTTCCATCGGCCACGGAGCGTTGATCCAGTTCGATGGGCGGCGTGTGACGCGACGCCACACTCGATCGCCAACACCCGACCGCTCCGGCGGCGGCGACTCGGACACTTCCGAAGTCAGCGCCTGTGCGGCGGGGGGCTCGTCGAGGCCGTCATCTGCGGAACCGTCATCCGTAAGCGTGTCGTCGATCATGACGGCGGGCATTCTTCCAGACGCTTCACCGATTCCGGCGTCAGGTCGCGCGGAGAGTCGCACAGGTTCACGTCGAGGCCACCAGGATCAGGCCGGTGGCGTTGAACGCAAGGTGCGTGACGACGCTGAGGCCCAGCCGGCCGGTTCGCACCGCGCATGCCCCGAGCACGAGTCCAACGATGAACAGACCGGGAATCTCGATGGGCTGAAAGTGGATGAGCGCAAAGAAGAGCGCCACCACAACAACGCCGATCCAGTCGTTGACCCGGCGCGTGAACGCTCCCTGCAGCAGGCCCCGATAGGCCAGCTCCTCCACCAACGGTGCACCGACCACCACGACCAGCACCAACAGCACCAAGCCGCCGCCGTCGGCGCTTTCGTAGGTGGTACGAGCGCGCTCCTCAACCTTGTCGAGCGAAAACGTTTGGGGCCATAGCGATTCCAGCGGCACGTAGACCAGCCGAACCAGCACGAGTTGGGTAATGACACCTAGCGGGATGCCGATCAGGTCGACCAGCCGAAACGTCATGCCGAAATCGGCGGAGAGGTTGCCCACGCCCAAGAGCCGGCCCACGTACCAAATAGCGCCGACCATCGGAATCCACTGCGCAAGCGAGGCTGCGGCAAGCCATCCCGGGGCTAAATCAGCGGAGCGCTCTGCACCGCGCAGCGCAAACACGGCGCTGTAGAGAACCACACCAACCCCGTACGCGACTATCCACGTGACGATGGCGTCGAGAATGGAGATGTCGGCACGGTCGCCCGCCGAACGAAAGGGAGCAAGGCTGGGCGGCGACACGACGGGCGAGCCTACCGCTGCCCGTTCTGCTTGGAGAGGCGCCCCGACGCGAACGGACGTCAGCCA
>JANOYI010000335.1:0-2117 GCA_031428795.1 Ilumatobacteraceae bacterium
GGGCAGGGCATCAGCCGGAGCACCGCGTGCGCTGCCCTGCTCTTTGCAGCGGCCGACGGTCTCGGCCGCGAGGACGCTCTGGTAGCAGCGCGTGAAGCGCCGGAAAAAGGATTTGCGTGGCGGGAGCGCAGGGGGTTTATACCGAACGGGCGCATTCTGGACGTGGGCTTCGCTCGTCTGTGCACAACCTGTCGTCACACTCAACGTCGACGAGGTACTGAATGCAGCGACGCGTCAGGAGCATGCGGTCACGCTCGGGTCGTCGATAACGAACTTGAACAGCGTCCCATCGTCGTCGCGGTACCTCAGTGTGTCCCCAATGACGCTCTCCACGGAGCCCGTGCGTTCCTCCTCAAGCATTCTGCCCGTGGGGGACTTCCACAGGCTGCCATCGTAGGACAGGGTCCACGCGACATCGCAATGTTGGTCCCAGCCCACGCGAATCGTGACAGCAGTGGGCACCGCTGTGGCGGCGACGGCCCCGATCGCCGAAGTAGTCGTACTTTCGTTGGCGGAACACCCGGCCGACGACAGGAGCGCGAACGCCATGGCAGCTAGAGACAGTTCACGCCCAGACATCACGTGCGGAGACTGCCCTGATTGAGCATCGATTGCAAGTTGATCACGTGTCCGGTCAAGCGACCGAGGGACACGAACTGATCCGCCGACTGCGTGCGTGGTGGGTGTTGGACGAGCCGTGGCGTCGAATCTGAAAGAGGTCAACTGGGCGAAGGTCTGCGCCTCGCCCGGTCGCGCAGGCCTGCTATTGAACGGGGTTCTTCCAGGTGTTGAGGAAGGTGACTTCCCGCGCAGGGCGCCGAGGGGCGGGGGCGAAGGTGTCGCCCGTGAAGTAGCCGACGGCGAGGAGGCACACCTGCGTGACGGTGGGCGGAATGCCGAGCAGCGTGGCGACCTCGGCCTCGTGTTCGAGGTGGAAGGTCGTCCATGCGGAACCAATGCCACGTGCCCGTGCTGCGAGCTGAAAGCTCCACACACCGGGCAGCACTGAGCCGTAGTAAGCGGCGACCTGGCCCTGCGACTGGTCCATGGGCGGGCGATCGAGGCGCATCGACAGCACCAGCGCCGGCACCTCCGCAAGATGGTCGACGAGGAAGTTGGCCGACGCGATGACTCGCTGGCTGCGGTCGTCGCCACGCACTTCAGAGTTCACGGCGAGGTACGGGCGGCCGACCTCGGCGAAGCGGACGGCGATGGCCTCCTTCGTCGCTGCGTCGTCGATGATCATCCACCGATTGCGTTCGAGGTTGCCGCCCATCGGTGCGTGACCGGCGATCTCGATGCATTCGAGCAGCTCGTCGTGCCCTACGGGCCGGGTGAGGTCCAGGCGTTGACGCACCTGCTTGGTCGTGGTCAGAAGGCGATCGGCCTCGTCGAGGTCGAAACCCGTGGTCGGATGCTGCGGCATGTCGGTGCTCCTGTGTGCGCGGATGACTGTGTGCGCGGATGGCCATTGTGACCCATCGACTGCCCGGTCGCGAGCAGAGCCGTCTGTCGTGCCGTCTTTAGCGTCGTCGGTAGTGTCTCATTGATGGCCACCGTCCGCGACAACCCCGCCGAGCACCGCTACGAGATAGCGGAAGGGGACGAGCTCGTGGGCTTCGCCGAGTACACGATTGATGACGCCGTGATCACGTTTCCGCACACTGTGATGCTTCCGGGCCATGAGGGCAGGGGGGTGGCGCGGCAACTCGTCGAGTTCGCTCTTGACGACGCCCGACAGCGGCAGCTGGCCGTGGTGCCACAGTGCTGGTACGTACGCAACCTCATTGCAGACCAGCCCGACGCGTACCTCGATCTAGTACCCGCCGACTCGCGCACAGCGTTTCGCCTGCCCGCTGCCTGAGCACGTGCGTAGCATTGCCAAAGTTGGGACTGAACTGGGACTGACAGGGGCATGTGGGTTTGATAACGAGGGAGTGAGCGAACCGTGTGGGGATGGGCGCATCCAACCTCTGGTACGCCCATCGCCACGGGAGGGATTGCACCATGAAGGTTCGTCGATTCACAAGAGCCGCTCACCTTTCAGCCATCACGGCCCTCACGATGAGCGGCCTGCTGGTGACCTTTGCCCCGAGCACTGTCGGCGCGGCGACGAT
>JANOYI010000336.1:0-14989 GCA_031428795.1 Ilumatobacteraceae bacterium
CCATGAGACCGAGGACTTCCTCGACCAGCGTTTGGGTAGCTTCGAGATCCTGCTCGACCGGCTCACCAAGACGGTTCAGTCCGGCCGTTCACGGTTGGCCATTGGCGAGCACCACGAGGGCGATGTCGGCGAGGAAGATGACCCGACAAAGGGCTTCTTCGACCAGGATCGGTAGCGGCTCGTGAATCCGTTGCGTGTCAACGCCGCCGAACTCTTGCGGCGACCCGGAAATCAGAAGTCCGTGGAACTGGTCGCAATCCTGGCCGAGTTGGAGGTCGTCGACCCATCGCGTTTTGCCGACGACGCTCAGGTGGCTGTTCGGCTGCACCTCGAGGCCCTCAGTGACGGAATCGTGATCGACGGCGAGCTCAGCGTGCCGTGGCACGGCGTGTGTCGCCGTTGCCTGGTGGAAACCGGTGGCACCCAGGTCAGTGAAGTTCACGAGCTCTACCAACGCGTGGTCACCGACCCGGAGGCGTTCGAGATTGTGGGCGATCAGCTCGACCTCAGCGATGTCGTGCGCGAGGTCGTTCTGCTCGATGTGTCCAGCACCCCGCTGTGCCGCACTGACTGCGCCGGGCTGTGCCTGACCTGCGGTGCGAACCTCAACGATGGCCCTTGCGGCTGCGCGGCGGTACCTGCGGACCTCCGTTGGGCAGCGCTCGACGCGTTGCAGCAGTTGCCGGACGACCCAGATCAGGGCAATCGAGCCGACTGACCGCTGACGAGGTAGCAAGCAGCCTGTTCGCGCCGCTAGTCTCCTATAGCTCGTGTGCCGAGGGAAGCGTTCCCTCGTCCGATTCCGGGAGTCCTCATGGCTGTTCCCAAGAAGAAAAAGTCGAAGATGAAGACCCGCAGCCACCGTGCTGGCGCGTGGAAGCTGGCCGCCCCGTCGCGCAGCATCTGCCCGCGCTGCGCCGCTGCGAAGTTGCCGCACACTGTGTGCCCCAGCTGTGGTTGGTACAAGGACCGCGTTGCAGTAGAAGTCGGCTGAGCCGCAAGGCTGCCATGCTGCCGATCGCCGTTGATGCGATGGGTGGTGACCGGTCACCAGGCGAGATTCTCGCCGGTGCGCATGCCGCCGCTGCGTTGGGTATTCCAGTCGTTCTCGTCGGGCCCGAGGGGCTCGAAGGTTGTGGCGACCTCCCGCTGATCCATGCATCGGAAGTCATTGCGATGGACGACGATGCGGCGCAAGGCGTGCGTCGCAAAAAGGATTCCACGCTGGTGCGCGCTGCCGAAGCCGTCCGCGACGGCAAGGCCAGCGCCATGGTGTCGGCCGGCAACACAGGCGCCACGATGGCGTCGGCCCTGCTGCGCATGGGCCGCGTGAAGGGCGTCAACCGCCCGGCCATCGCCACCCCGATTCCCGTGCCCGGTGAGCGCCCCAACATCCTCCTCGACGCCGGCGCCAACTCCGAAGTGCAGGCCGAGTGGCTGGTGCAATTCGCCACTATGGGCGCCATCTACGCCCGTCACCGTTTCGGCATCGAGCGCCCCACCGTGGGTTTGCTGTCCATCGGTGAGGAGCCCGGGAAGGGCGACACCCTCCGCAAGGAGGCATACGAGCTGCTGGTCAATGCGCCGGGTATCGACTTCATCGGCAACGTTGAGGGTCGCGACCTGATGAGGAAGACGGCTGATGTCATTGTCACCGACGGCTTCACCGGCAATGTGGCGCTGAAGGCTCTTGAAGGCGGTATGAAGACGCTGTTTGGTGCGCTGCTCACCGCCTTCGCCAGCAAGCCGGAGTACAAGGAGCCCGCAGACGCATTGCTGCCAGCACTGCTCCCGCTGCACCAAGCAATGAGTCCCGACACCCAGGGTGGCGCTGTGCTGCTGGGGGTCGACGGCATCTGCATCATCAGTCACGGCTCGTCGGGCGAGACGGCGATGCTCAACGCCATCAAGCTGGCCGAGGAAATGGTGCAAACCGGTTTGGTCGCTGAGATCACCGCCGCGTTTGCACCTGCTCCATAACTGTCACGGCAGTGACACGGCGAGTATCACGGCGGGCCCGTGGCAAGCGCTAGCCTCGGTCATTCCACGACATCCAGGAGTAGCCGGTGACCGCAGAAAGCAACGCTGAGCAGCCTCTCGACCGAGAGGGCGTCTTCGAGATCGTGCGCGCCAACCTCTCCGACATCCTGGAGATCGACCCGTCATCCATCTCCGAGGGTCAATCATTCGTCGACGACCTCGACGCAGACTCATTGGCGCTCATCGAGCTGGTGGAAGCGCTAGAGGAAGACCTCGCCGAGCGTCACGTCGGCTTCCGCATTGAAGACGAAGACCTCGTCGATCTCAAGACGGTGCGCGACGCCGTCGACTACGTGTTCGACCGGGTCAAAGGCAGCTGACATTTCGGTTCGGTCGTCACCTGACCTCACCGAGCTTCGGCGGCATCTCGGCTACGAGTTCCAAGACCCCGATCTGTTGCTGCGCGCGCTGGCGCACCGCAGCTGGTGCGCCGAGGTCGGCGGTTTGCCCAGCAATGAGCGCCTGGAGTTTCTCGGCGACGCCGTGTTGGGCTGGGTGGTCGCGGATCTCGCGTACCGGCACTATGGCGATCTGACCGAAGGCCGTCTCACCGACCTGCGTAAGAGCGTCGTCAACGCCTCGGCACTGGCGGAGGTCGCGCAAGAGATTCAGCTGGGCGAATGCATTCTGCTGGGAAAGGGTGAGGCCGCCGCCGGAGGTCGCTCGAAGCCGTCGATTCTCAGCGATGCGCTCGAGGCGGTCCTTGGTGCTGTCTACATCGACGGTGGGGCCGCAGCGGCGTTCGTTTTGATCGAGCGACTGTTCACGGAACGGATGGCAGTCGCAGCGCTGCGGCTGGACCGCTTGGACTACAAGACGGTGCTGCAGGAACTCACCGCTCGCATGCACGACACTGCACCGGTCTACGTGGTCAGCGATACCGGTCCCGACCACGACAAGCGGTTCTCCGCGACAGTGATCGTCGCTGGCCAATCGGTGGGTGCGGGCGAAGGCCGCTCGAAGAAGACTGCGGAACAAGCCGCTGCTGAGCAGGCGTGGCTGGTGTTGTCGGCACGCGCCGCGGAGTAGGCCCTCATGCCTGAGTTGCCAGAGGTGGAGACGGTTCGTCGCGGCCTGGAAGTGCAGGTGATGGGCCGACGCATCACGAGGGTGGAAGTGGGTCGCGAGCGCTCGGTACGCCGTACGTCGCGCCAGGCGGTGATCGACGGTCTCACCGGTGCCACGATTCTGAGCGTCAACCGACGGGGCAAGTACCTGCTGTGCCCGCTCGACACCGGCGATGAACTGATGATGCATCTACGCATGAGCGGTCGGTTGCTGGTGGCCGACGCCGGCACCGAGCGTCCACCGCATACGCACGTGGTGATGCACCTGGCAGGCGAGCCAGCACAGGAGCTGTGGTTCGTGGACCCACGGACCTTTGGCGAGGTCGTCGTCTTCGACCCGGCGAACGTGGCGGTGGAGATGCCGGAGCTGGCGAAGATGGGCATCGACCCGATTGCGGACGGTCTGTCTCGCGCCCAGTTCGCCACAGTGCTGCGCAGTCGATCGCGACAGATCAAAGCGCTGCTGCTGGACCAGCATGTGATTGCCGGTATCGGCAACATCTATTGCGATGAGAGCTTGCATCTGGCTGGCGTGCGGTGGGATCGACGCTCCGACGCGGTGACTTCGCGGGAGATCACCAAGCTGCATGCTGCAATCATGAAAGTGCTCGGCGAGGCCATCGAGGCCGGTGGCAGCACCCTTGCCGACACACAATATGTGGGCATCGATGGCGAGAGCGGTTGGTTCCAGCTCAGCCACCGCGTGTACGACCGTGCGGGCCAACGGTGCATCACCTGCGGTCGGGCGAACATCGTGAAGGTCACCGTCGCAGGTCGCGGCACGCACTACTGCCCTCGCTGCCAGCGATAGTCGGCGCCACGGCGAGTGGGAAGCGGCAGGCGGTGCCGGGCCTTGATAACGTCGCCGACGCTGTGTTCCTGAAAGCCCTCACCCTCAAAGGTTTCAAGTCCTTCGCCGACGCCACCACGCTCCAGCTGGAGCCGGGGGTGACCGTCGTGGTCGGTCCCAACGGATCGGGCAAGTCGAACGTTGTCGACGCAATTGCGTGGGTGCTCGGCGCTCAGGCGCCCAGCGCAGTGCGTAGCCAGAAGATGGACGACGTCATTTTCGCAGGCACCGCCAAGCGCCCGGCGCTCGGTCGCGCCCAGGTCATACTGACGCTGGACAACTCGGCTGGCCTGCTGCCCATCGAGTTTACCGAAGTCACCGTCAGCCGCACGCTGTTCCGCACCGGCGAGAGCGAGTACGCAATCAACGGCATCAACTGCCGACTGCTCGACGTGCAGGAACTGCTCAGCGACGCCGGCGTGGGCCGTCAGCAGCACGTGATTGTCAGCCAGGGCCAGATTGACGCTGTACTCAACGCTCGTCCGGAAGACCGACGCGGCATTGTCGAAGAAGCGGCAGGTGTGCTGAAGTATCGCCGTCGCAAGGAGAAGGCCGAGCGTCGTCTCGACGCGACCGAAGCAAGCCTGCTGCGCGTGCAAGATCTGCTGCGCGAGGTCCGTCGTCAGCTGCGCCCGCTCGAGCGTCAAGCCGATGCGGCGCGTCGTCACGGCGATCTGGTCGCCGAGCTCGACGGCCTGCGCATCTTCCTTGCCGGACGTGAAATTGCCTCGCTGCGCACCCGCATGGTGACGCAGACGGGGGAGAAGGTCACGCTCGCCGCAGCCGAGCAAGCCCTGCGAACTGAGCTGAGCGCGTTGGATACCGGCGTCATGGCGGCCGAAGCCGAGCTGACTGCTCGCGGCGACACCGACCTCAGCGACGAAATGGTTCGCGTTGAGCAGTTGCGTGAGCGCGCCCGCGGCATCGCGGCCGTGCTGGTCGAGCGTCGTCGTTCGATGGAACGCGACCGCGGGCAGCTCATGGACAGCGGCGTTGTCGCCAACTTGGAAGCCGACGCGCAACGGCTGCGCGACGAGCTTGCCGGGGTGGAAGCGGACCTGGCGAGAGTTGGCCCGGAAGCCGAGGAGCTGGCCAACGAAGAGGCACAGTTCACGGACCAACGCCGCGAGACGCTCGCCTCTATCGAAGGCATCTCGAACAGCACGTCGGCCGCCAGCGCAGCGGCAGAGGTCCGTGGTGAGCTGCGCTCGATGCGCGGCAACCTCGAGCGCGCCGACGTCGAGCTTCGTCGGCAGCGCACTCGCCTCGACTCGTTGCGCCAGCGAGCGGAACGACTCGACGTCGAGTGCGAGCGCCTTCGCAACGAGTGCGAATCGTCGCAGTCAGCCGAAGCAGCGCTGGTCGCCGACGCAGAGGCGGCGGAGGCTCGCCGCCTGGCCGCCGACGCAGCGCACGACTCGGCCCTCACCGGCCGTCAAACGGCAGCCGAAGAGGCGTCGCGCTGGAAGGCGCGGTCTGAGGCGCTGCACCTCGCGCTGGAAGGCGCTCGGGCCCGCGCCGGTGCCAAGCATCTGGCGGGTGTCGAAGGGGTGCTGGGCACGCTGCTCGACGTCATTGAGATCGATGACGGCTGGGAGCCAGCAGTTGAGGCTGCGCTGGGCGAAGCACTGCAGGCAGTGGTGGTGGCCAGTCCCACCGCCGGCCGCAGCGCACTGCAGTCGCTCCAGGCCAACAATGTGCACGGGGCCGTGTTGGCGCTCGGCGCTCGCCCGGCCGGCGCCCCAGCGTCGACTGGCGGCGGCGACGCGGTGCGACCACACGTACGCAGCCGCCACGCGGGCGTGCCCGAGCTACTCGACGCAGTGCTCGGTGGCGCAGTTCGAGTCAGCCGCTGGGACGAAGCGCTCGACCTGGCAATCGGCAACCCGCTGGCCGTTGTCGTCACTCCCGATGGCGACCGCTTCGGCCCCACTGGGTGGCGCATCGGCGCGGCCGGCGGCGGCGCGACAGCGGCCGCGTTGGAGGAAGCGCAGGTTCGCTCGGCGTCGGCGGCCAGTGATCTGGCCGAGCGTGATGCCGCCCTCTCTGCCGCGAAGGCCGAGCTGCAGGCTGCCCGCAACCACGAGAACGAACTCACTCGCAAGCTTGATGCACACGATGCAGGCTTTACGGCCAACAGCGAGGCACTCACCCGCTCGCAAGGCGAGCGCCGCGAAGCGCAAGCCGAGATTGAGACTGTGGAGCGCGGCCTCGGTGACGCTGACGAGCGCGCCGAGCGCGAGCGTGCCCGCATCACCGAACTCGAGACGCTGGTTCCGGCTCTCGAAGCCGATGAGGCTGCCGAGGCGGAGGCCGCCAAGGCTCGCGGCGAAGCCCGCGCCAGGCTCGATGCGCAGACCGCTCGTCTTGCGAGCAAGCGCCAGGATCTAGAGGTTCGCAACGCTGGCCTTCACGAGCGGCACACGTTCCTCGAACGTCGCTTGGAAGAGACCGAGCGCCGACTCGAGGCCGATACCGTCGCCCGCGCCGAAGCAGCGCAGCGTCGGATTGCAGTGGAGCGCAGCCTGGAAGCGGTCGAGCGGTTGGCGGGGCTGGTCAACAGCCATCGTCTCGTGGTCGAAGTGCGCCACAACGAACTGCTGGAGATTCGCCGTCGGCAGAGCGACGAAGTCCGGGGAATAGCCCAGCGGTTGGACGCCCTGCGTCGCCGCCGCAGCGCAGCCGAGAAGGAACTCGAAGAGAGCCGCGAGCGCATGCGGCGCGTCGAGATCGATGAGGCCGAAGTGCGCATGCGGATGGAGGGTGCGGTTGAAGCCCTTCGGCGCGACCACGACCTCGAACCGGCAGAAGCGGAAGCCGCCGAGATGCCTGCGTTTGCCGAGGGGGTCGCCGAGGGCACCAACCCGGCTGCCCGCGTTCGCGACCTAGAGCGCGAGCTGCGGTTGATGGGGCCCATCAACCCATTGGCGTTGGAGGAGTTCAACGAACTGCAAGAGCGCCACCGCTTCCTCGAAGAGCAGTTGGAAGACGTGCGCAACACGCGCCGCGACCTGATGCGCGTGATCAAAGCCGTCGACCTTGAGATTCAGACCGTGTTTGCCTCGGCCTTCGCCGACGTCAGCACGCATTTCACCAGCCTCTTCGCCACGCTCTTCCCCGGCGGCGTTGGACGCCTCATCCTCACTAACCCTGACGATCTGTTGAACACCGGCGTCGAGGTGGAAGCCAAGCCCAGCGGCAAGAACGTGAAAAAGCTCTCGCTGCTGTCGGGTGGCGAGCGCAGCCTGACTGCGCTGGCCTTTCTGTTCGCAGTGTTCCGCAGCCGCCCATCGCCGTTCTATGTGATGGACGAAGTGGAAGCAGCGCTCGACGATGTGAACCTGCACCGCTTCCTCGGCCTGGTTCACGAGTTCCGCCGCGAGGCGCAGTTGCTGATCGTCAGCCACCAGAAGCGGACGATGGAGGCTGGCGACAGTTTGCTCGGCGTCACCATGCAGCCCGGCGGCTCGTCGAAGGTCGTCGTCGAAAAGGTCAGCACGATCGCGTAGCTGCCCGGTGCCCGTGCAACGCGACGATCCATCGAGGCACGTGATGAGTTGGGCTAACGTCGCAATTCAACAGCTGCACGGACTGCCCTGATCTCATGTCGAACCCCACACCACCCGCAATTCAACTCGTTGGCCTGCGTAAGGCCTTTGGCGCCGGTGAGCAGGAAGTGGTCGCCGTCGATTCGGTCGATCTCAGCATTGCGGAGGGCGAGTTTTTCTCGCTGCTCGGCCCGTCGGGCAGCGGCAAGACGACGGTATTGCGAATGATTGCCGGGTTCGAGTCGCCCACCGCTGGCGCCATCCTGTTGCAGGGCAGGGACGTCACCGGGTTGGCGCCCTACGACCGCGACGTCAACACCGTCTTTCAGGACTACGCACTGTTCCCGCACATGACTGTGCTGCAGAACGTGGAGTACGGGTTGAGGGTCAAGAAGGTAGGCAAAGCAGACCGCCGTCGGCGAGCCACCGAGATGCTGGAATCGGTTCGTCTCGGCAGCTTCGGCCACCGTAAACCCAACCAACTCAGCGGTGGTCAGCGCCAGCGCGTCGCGCTGGCCCGTGCGCTCGTCAACCATCCGAAGGTGCTACTCCTCGACGAACCGCTCGGCGCCCTCGACCTGAAGCTCCGTGAAGAGATGCAGGTAGAGCTCAAAGAGATTCAGCGCGACGTCGGCATCACGTTTGTGTTCGTGACGCACGATCAGGGCGAAGCGCTCAGCATGAGTAACCGCATCGCGGTGTTCAACCAAGGCCGCATCGAGCAGGTCGGTACGCCACGAGAGATCTACGACCACCCGACGACTGCGTTTGTCGCGGGGTTCGTCGGCACCAGCAATGTGATGTCTGCCGCGATGTCGCACGAACTGATGGGTGTGGCCGCAGTGCACAGTGTGCGGCCCGAACGCATCCGAATCGTGCAGGAATCGATTGCCGACAGCGAAGTCTCGGTGTCGGGCACCGTCAACGACGTTCAGTATCTAGGAGCCGAAAGTCGAGTTCGTGTTGCACTCGCTGACGGTTCGCACCTACTCGCCAGCGTGCCGAGCGACGGGCTCGTTGGCGCGGCCATTGGCGGTCCCATCCGCCTGGCCTGGTCGCGATATGCGGCCTTCACAGTCGCACCAACCAACCACACCTCTGAAGGGGGAAACCAATGAGGACCACAAGAACAGCAATGGCGCTGCTTGCGTCATTGTCGATCGTGGCCGCGGCATGCGGCGACGACGAAGAAACCAGTTCAAGCTCGGCCGAAACCACTGTCGCAGTGGAAACAACTGTTGCGCCAGTGGACACGACGGCAGACACGACAGCTGAAACCACCGCGCCGCCCGACACCGCTGCACCCGAGACCGACTACATGTGGACGCCAAATGCTGGCGTGCTCGCCGGTGCAGAGGGCCAAGTCAACATCGTTGCCTGGCCCGGCTACATCGAAGACGGCTCGACTGCCCCGGAGTCCGACTGGGTCACCCCGTTCGAATCGATGACCAGCTGTGAAGTCAACGTGAAGCTCGGCGCCACCAGCGACGAGATGGTGCAGTTGATGCAGAGCGGCGAATACGACGGCGTGTCCGCATCGGGCGACGCAACCAATCGCCTGATGGCGGGTGGCGAAGTCGTTGCCATCGACCTCGAAGAGTTCACCAGCTATGGCGACATCTTTGAAGGGCTCAAGAACAAGGTCTGGAACTCGCTCGACGGCGAGCCCATGGGCATGCCTCACGGTCGCGGTGCGAACGTGTTGGTGTACAACACGGAGGCATTCCCTGACGGCCTCGATAGTTGGAGCGCCATGTGGGATGGCGGCACGGTCGCGGATGGCATGGTGTCCGTGTACGACAGCCCGATCTACATCGCCGATGCAGCGTTGTGGCTGATGACCACTCAGCCTGACTTGGGTATCACCAACCCGTACTCGCTGGACCAGACGCAGTTCGACGCAGCGATTGCGTTGCTCGAGGCTCAGAAAGCGGTCGCAGGCCAGTACTGGAGCGACTACACCGTTCAGGCCGGCTCGCTGGTCGACGGCACAGTGCTTGCCGGTACCACGTGGCAGGTTGTGGCCAACTTCGCAGCAAGCGAGGGCGCCAAGATTGAAACAACCAAGCCCAAGGAAGGCGCCACTGGCTGGTCCGACACCTGGATGCTCTCGTCGCAGGCATCCAACCCCAACTGCATGAAGCTGTGGATGGACTGGATTGCGTCGCCGTTGGCCAACGCCCAAGCAACCGAATACTTCGGCGAAGCGCCCAGCAACTCATTGGGCTGCGCACTCACTGCAGACCCGGACCACTGCGCCAACTTCCATGCAGAGGAAGAGTCCTACTGGGATGACGTGTGGTACTGGACCACCGCCACCGAGGAGTGCATCGACGGTCGAACCGACGTTGCATGCGTGCCGTACACCGAATGGGTGAATGCGTGGAGCTCGCTCCGGGCCTAAACCCTCCGAACGACGCTGGGGAGGCCCTCGGGCCTCCCCAGCCGGTTCGCGCACTGAATCGTGTGTTCCGACGTCGACGCAGGCTGGCCCTGGCCAGCGTGTTGTCGCCGCCGGTGTTCTGGATGTTGTTCGTCTACCTCGGTTCGCTGGTGCTGCTGGTTGTCTCGGCGTTCTTCGCGCTCGACCCCGACTCGCAGAAGCCGACCACGACCTTCACCACCGACAACATCACCGACGCTCTCACCGACTCGTCGGCCATTCGTTTGTTTGGCCAGACCGTGTTGATCGCCACGATCGTCACCATCAGCTGCGTCCTGATTGCGTTGCCGACTGCGTTCTTCATCGCCAAGATCGCACCGCGCTGGGTGCGCCGAGGCCTAATGGTGTCGATTCTGCTGCCGCTGTGGGCGGGGTACATGGTGAAGACCTACGCGTGGCGGGCAATGGTCTCGCCGGCAGGTGGGAACCAATTCGCGGCCGCCGGTCGCGGTGGTGGTGGCTTCATGGAAAGCGTGCTCGGGTGGACGCCTGGGTTCAGCAAAACTGCCGTGATCATCGCGCTGGTGTACCTGTGGCTGCCGTACATGGTGCTGCCCATTTACGCCGGCCTTGAACGATTGCCGTCGTCCCTTCTCGACGCCGCCGGCGACCTTGGCGCCAAGCCGATGCGCACCTTTCGGTCGGTGATCATTCCGCTACTACTGCCATCGATTGCCGCTGGCTCGATCTTCACGTTCTCACTGTCGCTCGGCGACTACATCCTTCCTCGGCTTGTGGTCGACGGTAAGGACCGAGTGATGTTCGGCGAGCTCATCAACAGCACACTGGGCGCGCCGAACCAACCGTTGGCCGCCGCCTACACCGTCTGGCCGTTGGTCATGATCATCCTGTACCTCTTCGCCATGAAGCGCGCTGGCGCTTTCGACAACCTGTAGCCATGCGGACTTCACTCTTCTCTCGTGTTGTGTTGGGCCTGATCACATTGGCCACGCTGCTGTTTCTGTACACGCCGCTGTGGGTGGTGGCACGCCTGTCGTTCACCAAAGCCAAGTCGGTCTCCTGGCCCGCTCAGGGCTGGACGCTCGATTGGTGGCGCGAGGCATGGAATACGGAAGGGCCGCGCGAGGCGCTCATCAATTCCCTCAAGGTTGCGTTCGCAGCCACGGTGATAGCGCTCATTCTGGGAACGCTGGCGGCATTCGCGATGCAGCGGTTCACATTCTTCGGGCGCAGCTCGATTTCCTTCTTGTGGGTGTTGCCCATCGCGCTGCCCGGCATCGTCACCGGTATCGCGTTGCAGAACACGTTCAGCAGAACAATCGACCTGTGGCTGTTCGAGTTTCGGGTGGGCTTCGGCTTTCACTCGCTGGTGATCGCCCACGCAACGTTCTGCGTCGTGGTGGCGTACAACAACGTCATCGCCCGGCTGCGCCGTTCGTCGCCCAACCTGCTGGAAGCGTCGGCCGACCTCGGCGCGCACGGTACTCAAACGTTCAGGTACGTCACGTTTCCGTTGGTGCGCTCCGCCCTGGCTGCCGGTGGAATTCTGGCGTTCGCGCTCAGCTTCGACGAGATCGTCGTCACCACCTTCACGTCGGGTTCCGGCTTCCTCACGTTGCCGCAATGGATCTACGCGAACTTCGCACGTCCGAAATCACCAGCAGTGGTCAACGTCGTCGCCACCTTCGTGATGGTCGTGTCCATCCCGGTGGCATGGCTGGCCCAACGCCTGGGCGACGGCGACAACGAGTCCTGAGGCGCGTTCCGTGACACAGAACGCTGAGCTGAGAGTCCGTCGACGACACGGATAGCGTGACGACGTCATGCTGTGGATCTATTTCGTACTCATCGTTGCTGTCCTGGTCTTTGGTGTCGGCGTTGTCGTCGTCAATCGCCGCAAGTCCGCTGTGTCTCCGCCAGCGCGCACAGCCTTGCCGCTCAAGCCTGTACCCACGCCGACGCCTGCCGGGGCCGAATCGGAAGCAGAGGTCGTTGCAGACGACTCGGTTGTCGAGGAGCTCCAGGAGTTCGAGCGACCAAACTTCCGTTCGCGGATGTCGAAGGCCCGGTCGGCCTTCACGGGTGCGTTGCTTGGCATTGCCGGGCGCACGGGTATCACCAGCGAGACATGGGACGACCTGGAAGAAGCCCTCTTGCGGGCCGACGTTGGCGTGCGCGTCACCGATGAGCTGCTCGGCGGACTACGCGCACGCGTGAAGGCCAAGGAGATCACCGAGCCCGGCCAATTGCTGACGGCGCTGCAGGCGGAGATGACGTCGCGCCTGGAGGGCGCCGACCGATCGCTGCACCTGGAGCCGGGCGACGCTGACAGCCCGAATGTGTGGCTGTTCGTGGGTGTCAACGGTGTGGGCAAAACCACCACCATCGGCAAGGTCTCGGCGTTGCAACAGCAGGCGGGCGTCAGCGTGCTGATGGCTGCTGGCGACACGTTCCGCGCCGCTGCCGCCGAGCAGTTGACCACCTGGGCCGAACGCAGCGGTGCAGAAATCGTGCGCGGCAATGAAGGTGGCGACCCCAGCGCCGTCATTTTCGATGCAATCGAGAGCGCCAGCGCTCGTGGCATACAGCTGGTGCTGGCGGATACCGCTGGCCGCCTGCATACCAAGACCAACCTGATGGACGAGCTGCGCAAGGTGCGACGGGTCGCCGCCAAGGGCAAGGGTCGCGTCACTGAAGTGCTGCTCGTGATCGACGCCACCACCGGTCAGAACGGCCTCACCCAGGCACGCGAATTCGGCGACGCAACCGACGTCACCGGTGTGGTGCTGACCAAGCTGGATGGCTCGGCAAAGGGTGGCATCGTGTTCGCGATCGAGACCGAGCTGGGCCTGCCGGTCAAGCTGGTCGGCCTCGGTGAGACCATTGGTGACCTGGTGCCTTTCGAGCCGAAGGAGTTCGTCGAGGCGCTCGTCAGTCTCGACTGAAAATTCTGGGAACCAAGATGACGGCTCGCACCGTCGAACGAAGTGAACCCTGACATCAACGACATGCACTGCGTTGGTGCCGGTCCATCCGCACTCAGAAGGAATCACCATCATGCTTCGTTCACGCCGCTTTGCCTTCGCCGCCGCCGCCCTTCTCATTGGCCTCTCTGCGTGTGGCGATGATTCCAGCCAGCGCACCGTTGCAGGCAATTCGCCCGCTGTCATTCAGCTGGGCGCAGGGTCCTCGACTGGCGGCGGCGCGGAGGCCGCTTCGATGGACAAGATGATGATGCCGATGCAGGACATCACGTTCGTGTTCGACGGCGACGGCTCGGCCGTTGGGTCGACTGGTTCGGCATGGACAATGCCAACGGGTGGCGCGCCCGATGCCGCACGGATCGAGAAGCTCGCTGCGCTACTGGGTGTTGAGGGCGACCTTCGCGAGGTTCCCGCAGACCAGGGCGGTGGTTGGATGATCGGCGCCGCTGATTACAGCACCGCAACGCTGATGGTGAGCACCGACGGCATGTTGAGCTGGTGGTTCAACCCGGCCCCGTCCACCGCCGTCAGCTCCGTGGAGTGCATCTACGTCGATCCCGCCATCGACGTGGTGCCGCTGGACACCGACGCCGTCGCAACGACTGCCGGGGATGCTACAGGTGCCCCAATTCCGACAGTCGCTCCGCCCGATGCGGCAGAAAGCACGGTTGGCGGCGACGCTGCCGTGGCGCCGCCGGATGGCAGCTGCGATGCGCCCCTTCCGCCGGCGAATGTTCCCGACGAGGCCGCCGCCATCGCCACGGCGAAGCAGTTGTTCGCCGACATGGGTTACGACAATTCCGGCTACGAGTACGAGGTCTACGCAGATGAGTGGGGCGCCAACGTCACCGCCTACCTGCTGCTGAACGGAATGCGCAGCCCGCTTTCGCTGTCAGTAGGTTTCGGCGCCGAGGGCGCCATCACGTGGGCATCGGGCTCGCTCGCCACGCCGGTGTCGGCAGGGGAGTATCCGCTGGTTGGCGTCGAAGGTGGCGTTGTCCGCCTCAACGACGAGTCCGGCCAGTGGGGTGGCTACTGGGGTGGCCCGATGGCCATGGCCCGCATGGAGACGACCTCTGGTTCGGCCGAGGTCGCCGCTGATTCCGCCGGCTCGGACGTGGGCAGCGGCAGCGTCGCCGTCTCCGAGAGCTCAACCGAGCCGGTCTCGATCGACTCGCCGGTGTGCGATCCGGCTGCCGATTGCGTCGACGAGATGCCCGAACTCGAGCCGGTCACGGTGACCCTGACCGGTGTGAAGATGGGCCTCACGATGATCTGGGCCGCCGACAACACCATCTGGCTGCTGCCGGCGTACGAGTTCAGTGCCGACGACGGTGGCATGTACACCGTCATCGCCGTCGACGACAGCTTCATCCAGCTGCCCGCCCCGTACCCGACCGACACCATCCCGGTGGACACTATGCCCGTCGACACCGTGTCGGGCGAGACAGTGCCCGCAGAGACTGTTCCGACGGACACGGTTGTCGTTGATGACAACCAGGCTGTGGCCGAGGAAGTCGGCAAATCGATCGTCGGCTTGCCGATTGACGAGGCAGCGACGGTTGCTGAAGCAGCCGGCTTCACCGTGCGTGTCCTGACGATTGACGGGGTGGGGCAGAACCGCACGGATGATCTGCAGCCGAGCCGTCTCAATGTGGCGGTCGAGAACGGCGTCGTGACGAGTATCGACAGCATCGGCTGAGGCGTCCGGGTCGTCGCCACTCACGGCAGGTAGCGTTTCGCCTCGCATGTTTGATTCCCTGTCCTCCCGCCTCGAAGGCATCGTCAAGCGGTTGCGTGGCAAAGGCCGCCTGACTGAAGCCGATGTCGACGAGATGCTGAAAGAGATCCGCACTGCGCTGCTCGAGGCCGACGTCAACGTCGGCGTCGTGCGCAACGTCGTTGCCCGTATCCGCGAGCAGGCGGTGGGTAGCAGCGTCAGTGAGGCGCTGGACCCCAGCCAGCAGGTCATCAAGATCGTCAATGCCGAGCTCACCGCGATGCTCGGTGGCGAAACACTGAAGATCTCCTACGCCTCGCGTCCGCCCACCGTCGTTCTGATGGCGGGTTTGCAGGGCTCGGGTAAGACCACCAAC
>JANOYI010000337.1:0-1839 GCA_031428795.1 Ilumatobacteraceae bacterium
ACACCGCGTCGTTGGTAGCGGCGATCCTCACGCTCTTCGTCGGTCTCGGGTGTGGCAGCGTTGAGTTCTTTCCACCGCTCCGCAGCCTTCCGCGCCGCATTGGGCTTCGAACCCTTCACCGCATCAACCAGCTCACCGACATCAGCGTTCGCGGGTGCTTTGGTCACGGCGTCATGCAACGTGGTCGCGCTCGCAGCCGACAACTCGCCCGCTGCAACCGCGGCAGCGACCTCGGGCGAGGCGTCAGCGGTCTCCCCCAGTTCGAGCAGGCCTTTCGCCGAGCCGTAGGAGGTTTGGGTGGTGTTGGTCAACCAGTCGGCCATGTCTCGCGCCCCGGTGCCTTGCCACACACCGGCTTTGTCGGCTGCGGCCATGAACTGTGCCTGGGCGAGCGTGAACCGGTCGATGGTCTGCTGCACGCGGATCACCCCGAGTGCGAGTTGTTGGCGTGTGAGCGACCCGATCTGGACCGCGAGCAGAGCGTCAGCTGCTGCTGTGCCGAGGTCGAGTGCGTGGTCCATATTGGCAACGTATCAAACATGTGTTCGTGTACCAACCTACGAACATAAGTTCTTCAAAAAAGTTCTGGTAGTTCGGGGTTCCTCGCTCGAAGAGTACGTACTGGGTGTCGCAGGGTCCGGAGTTGTGCGCTCCGCGCTACTTGGTGACTCATCGATGGTCGGCGGTTGCGCATTTCGTATCGTTGGGCCATGGCTCAGCGACACATGGTCGTCTCGTTCAGTCGACGCGGCGTGGGTGTTCGTTCATGACCTCGAGGTCGTCGTGCGACGACGCGACCAGCAGTCGGTTCATGCGGCCCTCGTAGCCGACTGGGAGCTGTTCGCCCTCGACCCGCCCGGCGGTGGATGGCGGCCGTGGAGAGGACTTCCGATCGGCGCGTCGGCATTCCAGCTGCAGGCCCGATCATCGTCAATCGAGTTCGACCTCTTCACCGAGACAAGCGACGGCTCCCATTGGCACTTCCGTCGTGACAACCGAATCACCCGCGGGTGCGACGAGGTGATCGTGCGGAGCGAGTCGGGCATCCCGATCGTTCGCCCGGAGATCCAGCTGCTGTACATGGCCAAGTCGACCGAGCCCAAGAATCAGAGCGACTTCGAGATGGCCGGACCGCACCTGCCTCCTGATGCCGCTGCGTGGCTGAAGCATGCGCTGCAGGTCACGCATCCCGGGCACCGCTGGCTGCACGCCCTCAGCTAGTTAGCGCCAGGCGAAGACTGGTTGCTCCAACTCGTTGACTCGTTCGCCGGCTTTGCCGTCGAGGGCTACCAGGCGGAACTGCAGAAGCACGGCGCCCGTTGGTGCGTGGATGAGGTTGCGGCCGATGGGTAGCTGCACCACCGGACGATCGCTCTCGGGAATGTCGACGAAGCGCGGTGAGTCGACTCGTTGCAACTCGCTCAGACCTACTCGATACGCATGAGCGACCTCGCTCGGCTCCGGGCGCACCTCGACGTCACCTGCGGCCCACACCACCACGGGCGTGATCGTGTAACCCGACCGCGTGATGTAGTCGTCCAACCGACCCAGCACGGCATCGTGGCCAAGCGTGAGACCCAGCTCCTCGTCGAGTTCGCGCAACGCAGTCTCCTCGACCGTCTCGCCTGGGTCGACCCGCCCGCCGGGCAGCGCCCACTGGCCACCGTGACTGGTCAGCGTCGCTGCCCGTCGGCAGATCAAGAACGCCGCGCCTCCCGACACGCGGCTGACCGACCCGTCGAAGCCCGTGACATCGCCGGGCACCGAACCCATGTGGTCGGACAGGCCGGCCGACCAATACGGGTCGTCAGGGTCACTGCCCGCCACGCTGTCGACCAC
>JANOYI010000338.1:0-1506 GCA_031428795.1 Ilumatobacteraceae bacterium
ATCGGCAGCCTGGTGATCGCGGTCAACCTGATCGCCGATGCAGTGCAATCAGTGCTGGAGGAGTCATGACCACATCCGAGGGAAGCGCTCGTCCACCGGCACTGTTGGTGGAGGATCTCCAGGTCGTCTACACGGTGCGCGACATCGATCGGGCCGTCCTGCGGGGCGTGTCGTTCGAGATCGCCCCCGGCGAGGCCTACGGTCTCGTGGGCGAGTCGGGGTGCGGAAAGTCCACGACCGCGTATGCGGCACTGCGCTACCTGCCGCGCAACGGCAGGATCGTGGGCGGCCACGTCCACGTCGATGGCAAGGACATCACCTCGATGTCCGACAGGGCGCTGCGTCAGTTCCGGGCCACGGAAGCCTCGATGGTCTACCAAGACCCGCAGCAGGCCATGAATCCAACGATTCGCATTGGCGATCAAGTGGTGGAGAGCTTCACGCTGCTCGGCCAGAGCAAGGACGAGGCCAAGGCGTCAGCCTTGGAGGCGCTGCGCCGCGTGCGTATCGCTGATCCAACCAGAGTGATGGATCGCTACCCGTTCCAGCTGTCCGGTGGCATGCAGCAGCGAGTGGTCATCGCCATGGCGCTTGCCTGCAACCCCAAACTGTTGGTGCTCGACGAGCCGACCACCGGCCTCGATGCAACTGTCGAAGCCGAGGTGCTCGACCTGGTTCGCGAGTTGCGCGAGACCACCGGCGCGGCTGTGCTGATGATCGCCCACAACCTGGGCATCATCCGATCGCTGTGCGATCGAGTCGGCGTGATGTACGCCGGCAAGGTTGTGGAAGAGGGGCCGAGCAGCCAGGTGTTCGACGACCCGCAACATCCCTACACCGTGGGTCTGCTGCGATCGCTGCCCCGACACGGCGTGCGAAAGACCCAGCAGGCGCTGTCCACCATCCCGGGCATTCTGCCCCAGATCGGCACCGACCTTCCCACGTGCGTGTTCCTGGACCGCTGTGTGCTGGCCGACGCCACCTGTCACGAACAGGTGCCACCGATGCAGGTCGTCAGTGACGGGCGCACGACACGTTGCCATCATCCAGACCGCATTGGTGACATCGATCCCACCGCAACCCTGGTGGACATCACTGTGCTGGCGCCCTCGGCCCAACGGCCCGACGTCCTCGAGCTGTCCAACATCTCCAAGACGTTCCATCAGCGGGGCCACCACGTGCCAGCGCTCGTCAACGTAGGTTTCCACCTTGCCGAAGGCGACACGTTGGGCATCGTCGGCGAGTCCGGTTCGGGCAAGTCCACATTGGCCAAGGCGATTCTGGGTATCGAATCTCCCGATCTGGGCAGCACAGTGCTGCTCGACGGTGCCGCGGTGGCCGCCAACACCTCGAATCGCCCCGCAGAGACCAAGCGCTCGCTGCAGATGATCTTCCAGAACCCCGACTCTGCGCTCAATCGCAGCTGGACGGTGCGGCGCATTCTGGTGCGCAGCATGCGAAAGCTCACTGGCATCGGTGCAGCCGAAGCCAATACCAAGGTCGAGG
>JANOYI010000339.1:0-11254 GCA_031428795.1 Ilumatobacteraceae bacterium
CGTGATAACCACGATGGTGGTGGCACGACGAGTGATTCTTGTTGCGATCATGGGGCGCTCCTGAACGACGGTGAGACTGCACTCCCGTTATCGGCTCTGCACCAGCCGGAGTAAAGCGAAATCTAATCCCCGAGTTCGTGCAGCGCCATAGCCTGACGCACATGGACTACACCGTCACCGCACTCGATGAGATCGCGCCAAAGGTCACTGGGGCTCGTGCCGCCTTCGCCACCGGGGCAACCAAGCCGATCGAGTGGCGCCGCGCCACTCTCATTCGCATGCGCGCGCTGCTCGAGGAGCGCGAAACGCAACTGCTCGACGCGCTGGCTGGTGACTTCGGTAAGCCGCGGTTTGAAGCGTGGACCACCGAGCTCGGCTTCACGATCGGCGACATCAACCACACGCTGGCTCACCTCAGCTCCTGGATGCGGCCCGACAGAGTCGGTACGCCGCTGGCATTTCAGCCGGGTTCGTCGCATGTGGTGGCCGAGCCAGTCGGCGTCGTGTGCGTCATCGCCCCGTGGAACTATCCGGTGCAGTTGCTGCTGTTGCCGATGGTCGCCGCCATCGGCGCAGGCAATGCGGTCGTCGCCAAGCCGAGCGAATTGGCACCGAACACGGCGGCCGAACTGATCTCACTGATCGAGGCCATCGGAGACCCGGCCATCGTTGCGGTGCAGGGCGGTGTCGCCGAGACCACCGAGCTGTTGGCGCAGCGCTTCGATCACATCATCTACACCGGCAACAGCCGCGTTGCCCGCATCGTCATGCGCGCAGCCGCGGAGAACCTCACACCGGTCACGCTGGAGCTGGGTGGCAAGAGCCCGGCCATCGTCAGCCGACACGCCAACGTCGACATCGCCGCCCGCCGCATCGCCTGGGGCAAGTTCATCAATGCCGGCCAAACCTGTATCGCACCGGACTACGTGCTGGTCGAGCAGCCGGTGCACGACGAGTTCGTAGCCGCCCTCGGCACGCACATCGCTGAGTTCTACGGCACCGACCCACAGACCAGCCCCGACTTCACGCGCATCGTCAATTCGCCGCATTTCCATCGTTTGGAGAAGCTGCTCGACAGTGGCACCGTTGCATTCGGTGGCGTCACCGATGCCGACACGCGCTACATCTCGCCAACCGTGCTCACCGGCGTCACCTCCGCCGACCCGGTCATGGGCGAAGAGATCTTCGGGCCCATCCTTCCGGTCATTGCGGTCGACTCCATCGATGCCGCCATCGCGTTCGTCAACGAACGGTCGGCCGACGGCGACAAGCCGCTCGCGCTGTACACCTTCAGCGAGAGCGACAGTGAGAACGACCAGGTGATCGCTGGCGCCACGAGCGGCGGCGCATGCATCAACGGCACGCTGCTGCATATCAGCAACCCCAACCTGCCTTTCGGCGGGGTCGGGGAGAGCGGAATGGGCGCCTATCACGGCAAGTTCGGGTTCGATGCGTTCAGCCACCACCGCGGCGTGCACTCGCGCAGCACGAAGATCGATCCGTCGATGATGTACCCGCCGTACACGGAGAAGAAGCAGAAACTGATCCGCAGGGGCATGGCGATGGCCGACCCGCGCGACATGTTCGCAAAGCTGCGCGGCTCATTGCATCGAGGTAGCTGACAATGGCCTTCGGCCAGCAATCAGGTCCGCCGGCAACGGGTAAGCAGATCCAGGAGTTGCTGTCGCTGCTCCACGACGCCGGCCACTCTGACTTTCGCGACGCACGCGGACCAATGGGTTTCAATCAACGCCAGGCGGGCGGAAAGTTCAGCCGCGACGAGGCTGACGCCTTCATCGAGCAACTGCAGAACGAGGCCGAGCAGCAGGCCGACGCGACACCTGAAGTGTCCGCGCCAGTTGCTGCCAAAAAGCCGCTGCCGAAGGCTCGTACAACGGCCGCGGCGACGGCGCTCGCCAAAATTCCCACGCCACAGCTCGCCGCCGAACTCCAACGCCGCGGTTGGATAGTCGTTGAGCCCTAACGGCGAGTCGTAGAGACTCGTTCAGCGGGGCGTCAGCAACGAGTTGACGTGGCTTTGAAGCTGCTCGATGCCGGTGCCCTTCGTGGCGCTGATCCACATGATGTCGCCCTGATCCAGCTCGCAGAGCTGAGCCAGTTCCTTCTTGCGCGTGGCCAGCTTCGACGGCCGCACCTTGTCGATCTTCGTTGCGATGACCGTGTGCGGCACGCCGCTGGCGCGCAGCCAGTCGAGCATCTGCACGTCGAGTTTCGTTGGACCGATCTCGCCGTCAACCAGCACGAACACCAACTCCAGGCCCTCACGCTCGAGCAAGTAGCCCTCGATCATCGCCTGCCAGGTGGCTCGCTCGCGGCCGGGGACCTTCGCATAGCCGTAGCCGGGAAGGTCGACCACGGTGCCACCCGACGGCAGCACGAACATGTTGAGCAACTGCGTGCGGCCGGGCGTATTGGAGACACGCGCAAGCTGACGACGGTTGGCCATCGCGTTGATGAGCGACGACTTGCCCACGTTGCTGCGACCCACGAACGCAGCCTCACACGGGGTGGGCGGCAGGTCGGAGTAGCGCTTCGCCGAGGTGACGAACGTGAACTGAAGGGGCACGGCGACCACGGTAGCGGCCAGGGGTAACCACAATGAGACAGGTATCGTCAGGCCGTGCCGTTTCTGCCACCGCACACTCACCGCGACGCGAGGGTGCTGCTCACCACGCGTGGCATTCGCGGCTTCGTCGATGGCATCGTCAGCCTGTCCATCACGGCGCTTCTCCCGGTGTTCGGGTTCAGTGCGTTGCAGGTGGGTGTCATCGTCACCGGCATGATGCTGGGCTCCGCGGCGTTGACGCTGCTGGTCGGCACCAAAGGGCATGCCTTCCCCCGGCGATCGCTGTTGGTTGCGGGGGCGATGCTGATGATCATCAGCGGCGCGTTGTTCGGTACTGCCACTTCCTTTGCAGCGCTTCTGGTGGTGGGGGTGGTCGGCACACTCAACCCGACGGCGGGCGATGTGAGCGTGTTCCTTCCGTTGGAGCAATCGATGTTGGCGGGCACGACACCAGCCACTTCGCGCACTGCGCTGTACGCGCGGTATACCTTCATCGGCGGTATAGCCGGCGCGTTCGGCTCGTTGGCCATCCGAATTCCGGAGGCCATCGCGCTGAACACCTCCGTATCGGAAGAGACCGCGTTGCGGTGGTGCTTCGGCGTGTACGTGCTCGCCGGCTTCGTCGTGATGGCGCTGTACCGCACCCTGTCGGTTGCCGTCGACGACCCCGACACCGTGATTGCTGCGCCGCTGGGCCGCTCGAAGCGCGTGGTCTACCAGCTGGCCGCACTGTTCTCGCTGGACGCGTTCGGTGGTGGGTTCGTGGTGCAGTCGATGCTCGCGCTGTGGCTTTTCCAACGCTTCGATCTCTCGATCGGCGCGGCGGGCACGCTGCTTTTCGTGACAGGCGCCCTCAGTGCGGCGTCGGGCTTCGTCGCTGCGTGGCTGGCGACACGAATCGGATTGGTACGCACGATGGTGTTCAGCCATCTGCCGGCGAACTGCTTCTTGATTGCCGCGGCATTCATGCCCAACGTTCAGTTGGCGGTAGCGATGTTGGTGCTACGCAGCCTGCTCAGCGCAATGGATGTGCCTGCGCGCACGTCGTACGTGATGGCCGTGGTCTCACCGGCCGAGCGGGCCGCCGCCGCCAGCGTCACCAACGTGCCGCGCAGCTTGGCCGCTGCGCTGCCGCCCACTGCAGCTGGCTGGATGCTGGACCGGAGCACCTTCGGGTGGCCGCTGATCATCGCCGGCACGGCGAAGATCATCTACGACCTGCTACTCCTGCGACAGTTCCAGCACGTGCTTCCCGAGGAAGAGCAGCAGCGTCGAGCGACCCTGTAGGCGTTGAACGCGTCGGTGGTGATCAGCTGTCGGTCGCGGGTGATCACACAGCCGGAAGTGTGGTGCTGAGGTGAGAGTCACGTAGGTTCCGCCAGCAGCCGATCCACGGCGGCCTCGATCTCTGGCTCGCTGAGCAACATCAGTTTCGCCGCGTCACCCAACGGAATGAAGCTGTCCTTGCTGGTCACGCGCGCCATCCGGCCGTTGAAGCCACCATCGATCAACGCCGCCAGCACACCTTCGGCGACACCACCAGAGCGGCGTGTCTCGTCCACCACCAGCACCGTGCCCGTTGTCTTCGCTTCGCGGAGAATGTCGTCCACTGGCAGCGGCGCAATCCAGCGCATGTCGACGACCCGCACAAAGATGCCGCGGGATTGAAGCCGGCGAGCCACGCGCAGCGACATGAACAGCCCGTTGCCGAACGTGAGGATGGTCATGTCCCTGCCATCTCCGTAGGTGCGGGCACTACCGATGGGGACATGGGCCCGCGCATCGGGTGTGGCCAGCCACAGTCGGTCGCCGGACTCGATCAAGTCGGCGGTGTGATAGCGAGCGATTGGTTCGACGATGACGCTGACGGTGCCATCCACCGTCGCCGAGGCCACCAGCGTACGAAGCATTGCGGCCGCGTCGTCGGGTCGGGCGGGCACGGCCACCACGACGCCGGGAAGGTCGCGTAGGACGGTCAACGAGTCGTCGTTGTGGAAGTGGCCCCCGAAGCCCTCCTGATATCCGAGGCCGGCGACGCGCACGACCATTCCGTTGCGGTACTTGCCGTTGGAGAAGAACTGCAGTGTTGCGGCCTCACCGCGAAGTTGGTCCTCCGCGTTGTGTAGGTAAGCCAAGTACTGGATCTCGGCGATCGGGAGAAAACCGCTAATAGCGGTGCCCAGTGCGAGACCCAAAATGCTGGTCTCGTCGAGCAGCGTGTCGAACACGCGGGCGGCGCCCGTCTGCGCAAGCAGCCCTTTGGTAACCCCGTAGACGCCGCCTTTCGCAGCCACGTCCTCACCGAAGAGCAGCATGTTGGCGTGCTCCTTCAGCAGCTCACCAAGGGTTGCGTTGATCGACTGCGCAAGCGTCAACGGCACGCTCGTCGGTAGTACCGGCGCAGCGCGAACCGCGGCGGCAACGGCCGACGGTGAACGCGGCGCCAATGGCGCCAGCACCTCCTCCGCAGTTGCGAGCTGCGGCCATTCGGCAACCGTCGCCGCCACCTCGAACACTCGGGCACGCATGTCGTCGTGACGCGCGGCGAGGCCGGCGGCAGAGTGCTGACCGCTGGCGATGAGACGTCGAGCAGTGGCAAGGATTGGGTCGCGGTCGGCGTCAGCGCGCAGCTCCGCTGGCGTGCGGTACGCGCCTTCCACGTCGGTACCAGCGTGCCCACCGAAGCGAACGGTACGCAGGTGCAGGAAACCCGGCTGGCGACGAGTACGAACCCAATCGCCCAGCTCCGCAGTAGCGGCCAGTACGGCCTCGGGGTCGGTGCCGTCGACACTGACGTACCGCAGGTGCGGCCGATTGCCGTAGGCGCTCTCGATCCAGCCGGCAGGTGTGCGCACGCTGATGCCCAGACCGTTGTCCTCGCAGACGAAGAGCAGGGGCAGTGGCAGGCGTTGATGCGCGCAGTGCAGTGCAGTGTTGATGGCACCGGTGGCCACGGAGTGGTTCGCCGAGGCATCACCGAACGAGCAGACGGCGAGTGCGTCGGAGGGCCATGGCGACTCGATGCCGAGTCGTGCGGCGCGACCAATCGCGAAGGCGACGCCGACCGCTCGCGGTAGGTGCGAGGCGATGGTGGATGTCTGCGGAATGACCGCCAAGTCGTGACGACCGAAGACCTTGTGCCGTCCACCCGCGATCGGCTCGTCGGTGGCTGCGACCATGCCGGCGAGAATGTCGTGCACACCGCCCAGCCCAGCGCGAGCAAGGTAGAAGCCACCGCTGCGGTAGTGCAGCAATGCGGGGTCGGTGGGTCGCAGCGCCATCGCGACCGCAGCGTTGCTCTCATGGCCGGCCGAGCCAATCGTGTAGTAACCCTTCGCCTGGCCGCGTAGCCAGCGAGCCGCGAGGTCGCAGTGACGGCTGGCCAACTGCACGTCGAAGAGCCTCTCCAGCTCGGCGAGGCTCGCCTGGTCAGTTGTGGGTGCCACCAATCGTGCTGCATCCAACGCGCACAAGGCATCGAAAAGTTGTGCTTCTAGCGCGCTGCGCTCAGGAGTGCCCACGCCGCAAGCTTGTCAGACGTCGACGCGGTAACGCACAACTACTGGGTCGCCGCTGGGCTGCACGACCGCTCGATACCGGTTGATCAGTGCGCGCATCGCCGTGTTTTCGCGCAGCATGTCGGCAATGATGCGCCGCACCCCACGCTTGCGAGCCAGGACCAGCAGCGCGTCCATCAGCCGCGAGCCGACACCAAGGCCTTGGTACTCGTCAATCACGGTCACCGACAGCTCCGGGGGCCCCTCAGGATTCGACATCCAACGCGCCACGCCGATTGGCTTGCCCTCGGGATGGTCGGGCAGGTCGGCTGCCGCATCAAAGGCAATGATGGCACCGTTGACCACGCCGTCGACGTTTGACAGCCGCTCCAAAACACTGGCTGGCAGTTCGCGCACCGCAGTGAAAAAGCGGAGATGGCGCGACTCTGGACCCAGCTCGTCGAACGCTTCAGCGAAGTACCGGTCGAAGTCTTCCGGCACTGCTTCGCGGGTGGTGATCAATGGCGCGTGTTGAATACGAACAATACTGCCGGAACAGAACGGCTCTGTCGGTGCGACTGTTGGCACGTTGCCACTTGTCACTCACGACAGGCCGTCCATTCAGGCAGTCAACTGCGGTGACGAATCAGGCTTCGGGCTTGATGTCGTCGACGACGCCCTTCGCCTTCTCAGCTGCCGTCTCGACCTTGTCATCGACGGAGTCAGGCGTCACCTTCTGCACTGCGTCGGCTGCCTTATCGATTCCGCCCTTGACAGCGTTCTTGTTGCCGCCGAGCCAACCCTTGATCTTGTCAAGCAAACCCATTGTGTTCTTTCCTCCATGTATTCCGCATAAACGTATGCAGATTTCGCCGCGCAGACTCGCACACGGCGAGTCGAGAGTCCAGAAAGTTGACGGATTCCGCAGAAAAACAAACTCGCCGTAGGCCCGAAGACCCACGGCGAACCTGTGGTGGTCGAGACCGGCGTCGATCCGGTGACCCTACGCTTTTCAGGCGTATGCTCTGCCGACTGAGCTACTCGACCGATGTGTGCGTCGCCCTGCCGTGCAACGACTCAGTGCCATTCCACGACTTGATGACGCCCGTCCAGGCTTGCGCCTGAGCGGTCCCGACGGGGTTCGAACCCGCGACCTCCGGCTTGACAGGCCGGCGTGAACTCCACTTCACCACGGGACCAGGCTGTTGACCAGCTGGTCAGTACTACTTACACCGCAACACTTACGACATTGCTGAGCACCCCCAACGGGATTCGAACCCGTGCCGCCACCTTGAAAGGGTGGTGTCCTAGGCCACTAGACGATGGGGGCTAGGTTTGCTTCCGGTTGAGAGCGTCGCAACATTATCAGCAGGCCACAAGATTTCCGCTAGCCCTTTGCGCGTTTTACCTCGCGGTATGGCGCTACGTCGCACGGTGTCACGTCCTACGGTGTTGCCGTGCGTCTCGAACTGGAACCCTCGCTGAGCCCGACCGATTATGCGTACACCCATCAACTGCGGGTGCGGTTCGCCGAGACCGATGCAATGGGCATCGTGCATCACAGTCGGTACCTGCCGTATCTGGAGGAGGCCCGAGTCGAGTATCTGCGCGCCATCGGCCATCCGTACGTCGAGCTGCGCGCCGAGGGCGTGGACTACGCGGTGCTGGAAGCGTTCGTGCAATACCGACAGCCGTTGCGATTCGACGAAGTCGTGCAGGTGCACCTGCGTAAAGGCGCCGCCACTCGCGCGACGTTTCAGATGGCCTACCTGCTGACTGTTGCCGACGAGGTGCGGGCGACTGCGGTCACCGTCCACGGCTGTGTGAACGCGGACGGACGGCCGGTGCGGATGCCCGAGTGGCTTCTCAAACTCGGCGAAAGCTGAGCAGGCAGCCAGGTCCCTTCGTAAACGTGTCAAGTCCCGATCAAGTTCCATTTTTCGTCGCACGATTGCAACCCGCCCCTTACCCGTGCTGCATAGGGTGCGCCAATGATCGGCATCTGCACGGACTCGAATTCGCAGATGCCCACCGCCCTCGCGCAGCGCTACGGCATTGAAATTGTGCCCCTCACGGTGACCATCGACGACGTCGATTACCTCGAGGGTGTCGACCTCGACGCCGATGGGTTCTATGCGAAGTACCAAGGCGGCGCCTGTCCGACCGTGAGCACCAGCCAGCCGAGTCCGGGTCAGTTTGCGGTTGCGTATGAAGACCTTGCGGCGCGCGGTTGCACCGAGATCCTTTCCATCCACGTCAGCTCGGCAGTGTCCGGCACCATCAATGCTGCTCGGCTCGCAGCGCACTCGGTGCCGATGCCGGTGCGACTGGTGGATTCCGGTACGGCGAGTTTTGGGGTCAGCTGCTGTTCGTGGGCCGCGGCCGAGGCGATTGCAGATGGCGCGTCACTCGATGGCGCCGCATTGATCGCCGAACAGCTGGCGCCCAATATCGGCAACGTGTTCGTGGTCGGCGCGCTCGCCCACCTTCAGGTTGGAGGGCGAGGTCGCGATCTTGATCATGTTGACGGGGGAATTCCGGTGCTGTCGTTACGCGACGGCCAGGTGGAGGTTGTCCAGCGTGCTGCGACTGCACTCGACGCCGTGAATGCGATGGCCGCGTACACCCTGCGTTGGGGAAGCCGACTGCGAGTTGCGATTGGCCACAGCGACGCGTCGACTGCGCCGCTGGCAGACGGGCTGCAGGAGGCTCTCGGCGAGACTGCCGGTGTGCTCGATGTGGTGCGTTACCGAATCGGACCGAGCACCGGCACGCATACAGGGCCGGGCACCGTCGGGTGCTTCATGTTCCCCACGTGACTGGCTAGCGGCTACTGGCTGACGGCCTGGACAGCGACTTCCAAGAGGTAGCTGAGGAACTGGTACAGGTGGTGTTCGCCGACCATCGGGTCGTCGTCGCCGACGTCTTCGGGGTCGTGAGCCTCGCTGACATCGAGCAGCGTGCCCAACACCAGCCGCACCGCGTTCAGCGATTGGAGCAGGCCGTGCATCGCCTCCTCGGTCAGTGGCTCCTTTGAGTTCAGCGCTTCGTCGACCTGTTGCATCGCGGCCAGGCGGGAGGCGACGAGTTCTTCGCGCATCAGTCGCTGGTACTCGGCATCGGCTTGCGCGTCGTCGGCCAGGTGGTACGCGGGCGGGAACAACCGGCGCATGATCGCCGCGGCGTTCGGGTCGTCGGCCAGCATCAGCGCGCGTAGTTCGGCGACCAGCCGGACGACCAGGTCGATCTCCTCGCTCTGCAGATTGACGACGTAACCCTTGGCGGTGCGTTGGAAGACTTCGCGTCGGGCTTTGCGGCGGGCCATCAGTCGGCAGCCACGTGGCCTGCGGCGGTTGCCGCATCGAGCCCCGAAAGCGCTGCCGCCCACACCGCTGGGAGCGCCGGCTCGATGTGCGGTCCGTTGCGGGCGATGACCCGGTCGCGGGTGATGCCGAACTCGCGCCAGGTGCTGCCGCCCTCTGCGGTGTTGAGCAGCATCGGCGCCATCCGGTCGACGGCCATCACGTAGCGCGCTTCGGGCGTGTCGCCTCGCTCGTACTCGTCCCACAGGGCGCGAAACCGTTCGCCGACGGCAGGTGGCAACAGGCCGAACAACCGGTCGGCCGCGGCAATCTCGCGCTCCTCCTTGCTGGCCAGTTCGTCGGCGCTCTGCGAGTAGGCGAATGTGTCGCCGGCGTCGATCTCGACAATGTCGTGCACCAGCGCCATGCACACCGCGGTCGCGATGTCGACGGGCTCGCTGGCGAACGGCGCCATGATCATCGCTGCGATACCGAGGTGCCAGGAGTGCTCAGCGGTGTTCTCACGACGGCTGCCATCGGAAAGGAAGTTCTTGCGCTCGACGCCCTTCAGGCGGTCGGCCTCCATGAAGAACCGAAGCGTGGCGGCGACATCGTCGTTCAAGGACTCGTGTGGTGCAGTCATCGTTGCCAAGGTACTCGCTTGGAGAAAGTTACCGACGAGTAGCTATTCTCCCCGAATGAGCGAAATTCAGCAGGTTGGCGTTTTGGGTTCGGGCATCATGGGTTCGGGTTTGGCCGAAGTGGCCGCCCGCGCCGGGTACAGCGTCATCGTGCGGTCGCGCTCGATCGATGCGGCCAACGCGATGGTCACCACCATCGACAAGGGCTTCGTGAAGGCCATCGAGCGCGGCAAGGCCACCGAAGAGGATCGCGCTGCCGTGCTGGCGCGCATCACCGCCACCGACCATCTGGGCGCGCTGGCTGACTGCGATCTCGTGATCGAGAGTGTCGTCGAAGACCTAGCCGTGAAGAAGGCATTGTTCGCCGAGCTCGAGCAGATCGTCAAGCCCAGTGGCATCCTCGCCACCAACACGAGCACGCTGGCCGTCGTGGAAATGGCCATGGTCACGCAGCGACCGGACAAGGTGGTCGGCATTCACTTCTTCAACCCGGCTCCGATGATGAAGCTGGTCGAGGTCGTGCGCCCCATCACCGCCAGTGACGAGACCGTTGCCGCCGCGCTCACGTTCGCCGCCGCCTGCGGCAAGGACGGCGTCGAGGTGAAGGACCGTGCCGGCTTCATCGTCAACGCGCTGCTGTTCCCCTACCTCAACAACGCCGTGCGGATGTGGGAGCAGGGCACCGCCTCGATGGAGAGCATCGACACCGCCATGAAGGGCGGTTGCAACTTCCCGATGGGTCCGTTCGCGCTGCTCGACCTGGTCGGCCTGGACACGTCGGTCGCCATCCTCGATGCGCTCTACGCCGAGTTCGCCGACCCCAACTACGCCGCCGTCCCCTCGCTGCGCCGCATGGTCGCCGCCGGCCAGCTAGGCCGCAAGTCCATGCGCGGCTTCTACACGTACTGACCCGCAGCGTTTGTGCACTTTCGTGCGCATGGCCGCCGCCTAAAAGTGCACAAACGCGAAGCCGGTCCGCTGCAATGCCGGGTTGGGCGCGGGGTAGCAAGTTGCTAGCGTGATGCTTCCGCTCGGGCGAGTGGCGAAATGGCAGACGCGCTAGCTTCAGGTGCTAGTATTCGAAAGGATGTGGGGGTTCAAGTCCCCCCTCGCCCACCGTAAGACCCCAGCTCAGCTGGGGTCTTTTCGCGTCCGGAACCCCCCGCTTCTGCCTGAGGGTTCGTTCGCTGGCTCGAGGTGGCGCGCATTCCCAACACCCGAGATGTC
>JANOYI010000340.1:0-2353 GCA_031428795.1 Ilumatobacteraceae bacterium
CAACCCTCATCCCGGCCCGGGCGAGCAGATTGCTGATCCGACCATGACCGCATGGTGCATCGAGGACACGCTGCCCCTCCGTGAGGTCGAGAGCGGCGACGATCTCTGCTGCGTCGGCTTCATTCCGCTCGGGGGTGAGCATGGGAAGGTAGAAGTGCAAGTAGTCGTCGCCGAACGTCTCGTCGAAGTCGAACACGTCCATGCGCGAGTGTCGCACAGAGACTTCGGGGTCCGCCATGGGCTTGCACAACCTGCACTGCCTTCAGTCCTACTTTCGACGTCATTTCCTCCGCGCTCTACGCCCTGCCCCAGAACGCCGGTTACACGTGTGATCCATAGTTGAGCCGCACCTCGAATTCGCCACTCTGGGCGTTCATCACCGTAAAGGATGTGTTGGCGTCAGTGGGCAGTTTCTCGTGGTCACCAACACGTAGTGGCGGCGTCGCCTGTTGTTTACGTCTACGGGGCCCGGAGACCGGCTTGGATCGCGACTATCGAGAGGTTGCAGCTCACGAGGCAGCAGGCAAAGGAACCGTCGCCCATCGACGTTCGCATCTGCGGTTGCGCCTGGAGGAACAATCGGCGCATACTGACAGAGCCGGGGGCAGTCCCTCCGGAAGTCGAAGGCCCCGGTGCACAGATGGACATCTGAAGCCGGGGCTGACGCATTTTTACGGCTCGACGGCGAGCACGACAAGTCGCGAGAACCGCAGCGTTCGCCACCAGTGATCGGATCGACCGGCTCGAGCGAAGTAGGCGGACGCCGTCGAGGCCGCTGCGTCGGCAACCCACAGTGCGGGGGATGCAGACTTGCTCACGAACCTCAGCGCTGGCGCGTTTGACAACTCGCCGCTGCGGTGGGCGTTGTGGATCGTGTCTCTGTCGCGCTGGTCGAGGTGTTCCCGCCGTCCCTCGACTTCCCATCGGAAGCCCGGACCGCGATCGAACTCAGCCGCAAGAGCCAGCATGCACGCCGCTCGTGCCCGTTCCTGGCCACGGTTCGGCACCCGCTCCATCACCGCAACCGTGACGTCGAAAGCCATGGTGTTGATGGCGTCAACGAACGTTGAGCGGCGCTCGTTCGTCTCGTCGCGCCAGTGGACGTAACGCTGACCGGGGAGCAGCACCCTGCGCAGCCGCACAAGAGAGCCGGTGCGGAAGGTCGGGCTCACAGCAGCGAGCACGTAGACGTAGCCGTCCGCCGCCATCCGAATGCTCTCGTCCATAAACGCTCGATCGATCACGAACCCGCCGCTGCCGAGGGCTCGACAGCGAGCAAGGAAGCGACCGCCGTTGCCAGGGCCCTGTCGGTCTCGGTCACTCGCCCGCTGTAGTGCTTGGCGGCGATGCTCGGGTCGTGGCCGGCTCGCATGGCGACCTGGGTAATGCTGAACCCCATCTCTTGGCCGTAGGTCTCCATGAACTTGCGCAAGTAGTGGAAGTCGAGGTGGTCGAGGCCGATCCGCTTGCGCATCCTGCCGAAGTACTGAGACCCCGCATCGGGCTTCCACGGCACCGAACCGTCAGCAGCGTCGGTGAAGATGTACGGATCGTCGACCAATGCCACTTTGGCGAAGGAAGCTCGCCGTTCGACGTCGTTGAGCTGTGCCTGCAGGATTGCAGCGGTCAGGTCGTCGATCGCCAACACCCGCACGCGGCGGTTCTTCGTCGGGATCTCTCCGAGCGGCTGCCCGGGTAGATTCACGACCGAGGCCGACACGCGCAGCAGCCCTCTCTCGAAGTCGACATCGCGCGTACGACGCAGCGCACACAGCTCGGCGCGCCGCAACCCGGTCGTCGCTGCGACCAGGATCGCCCGCGCCATCTCTGGGCGCTTGCCGCGCTCGGCTTCATCGATCAGCGCACGCACCTCGTCGGGCGTTGGTACCACCGGTTCGACGTTCGGGATTGACGGCGGCTCGGCCCACTGCGCCGGGTTGGAATCGCGCCAACCCCACCGGCAGGCCTGGGTGAACATCGAGGAGAGACAGGCGTGTATCTGGTACACGCTGCGCGGCGACAACCCGCGCCGTTGATGCGCGCCGTAGAGGTCGGTCAGCATCTTCATCGTCACCTTCGTCACCGGCTTGGTGCCCAGCGTGGGCTGGATGTTGCGCCGATAGACCAACTCGTAGCCGCGGACGGTGTTGGGCGAGCGGCCCTTGCGCTGCAGCTCGACGATCCAATCGGCGAACAAATCGTCGACCGTCGCCCGCGACCCGGTGTGTCGACCCTTGGTCACCTCGACGATGAGCTCCGCTCGCGCCTTCTTGGCATCGCGTAGATTCCCGCGAAAAGTACGGCTGACCTGACGAGGCTTGCCAGTGACCGGATCACGGCCGGCCTGGACCAC
>JANOYI010000341.1:0-1789 GCA_031428795.1 Ilumatobacteraceae bacterium
CAGCGTCGCCACCCGTGGATCTTCAGTGGTGGTGTTGCCCGCGTTGATGGCTCGCCCGTTGCTGGCGACACGGTGCTGGTGCGTGCCTCGGATGGCACCGAGCTCGGCTGGGCGGCGTACAGCCCGGCGTCTCAGATTCGAGCGCGGATGTGGACGTTCGGTGCAGACGCACCGGTGAACGCTGAGTTCGTGACGGCCCGAGTGACAGCCGCTGCTGGGCGACGGTCGGCTTTGCTGTCGTCCGGGTTGACCGACTCCGCACGATTGGTTTTCAGCGAGGCCGACGGTGTGCCGGGTCTGATCGCCGACCGCTACGGCGACACCGTCGTCTGCCAGCTCACCACGGCTGGCGCCGACGCATGGCGCGACGTCCTCGCCGATGCGCTGTTCGCACTGCCAGGCGTGGCGTGCGTCTACGAGCGCAGCGACGCCGACGTGCGCGAGCGCGAAGGGCTGCCCCCGGTGGTCGGTTTGCTGCGCGGCGGGGCGCCGTCGGCCGATCTTGTGGCACACGAGGGCGGCCATCAGTTCGCCGTAGAGGTAGAGGGCGGCCACAAGACCGGTTTCTACCTCGACCAGCGCGACGCCCGTGGGGCCGTTGCCGGATGGGCGGCCGGTCGGCGAGTGCTGAACGTGTTCAGCTACACGGGTGCATTCAGCGTGATCGCCGCTTCCGCGGGCGCGTCGTCACTGCTCTCCATCGACTCGTCCGGACCCGCACTCGCGGTTGCTGCGCGCAATGGAGCGCTGAATGGCGTCGACATCGGCGAGCTGATGGAAGCCGATGCCTTCCTCGCGTTGCGCGGGCTGCGCGACCGGGCCCAGCAGTACGACCTGATCCTGCTCGACCCGCCCAAGCTGGCCAACACCGAACGTCAGCTCGATAAGGCGAGTCGTGCCTACAAGGACCTCAACCTGCTGGCGCTGAAGCTGCTTGCACCGGGTGGCGTGTTGATGACGTGGTCGTGCAGCGGGGCGATGAGCATGGACCTGTTCCAGAAGGTCGTCGCCGGTGCCGCACTCGATGCTCGCCGCCCCGGCTCACAGCGCGAAGCGCGCATCATCGGCCGCCTACACCAACCCAGCGACCACCCCGTGCCGCTCCCCTTCCCCGAAGCCGAATACCTCAAAGGCCTAGTCGTCCAGGCTGAATAGTTCAAGCTGAATAGTTCAGGCCGAGTGCCCGGCCACCAGTACGAGTGCCCGGCGTCCAGTACGAGTACCACGCGTCCAGTGCGAGTACCACGGCGCCATGCGAGTGGGTACTCGCATCCCGGGGTGCGAGTGGGCACTCGGATGGGCCGCCCGAAGCGGGTTACTCCTGGACGAGTTCGATGAGGGTGCCGTAGCTGCCCTTCGGGTGGATGAATGCCACCGTCGTGCCGCGGCTGCCCGGTCGGGGCGCCTTGTCGATGGGCGTCGCGCCGGCGGCGATCATCGAGGCCAGTGCCTCACCGCAGTCGGCGACGCGGTAGCCGATGTGGTGCAGACCTTCGCCGCGCTTCTCGATCGCCTTCGCGACCGGGCTGTCGTCGCGGGTGGGAGTGAGCAGCTGGATGTAGCTCTCGGCAACCTTCAGCAACGCTTCCTCGACGCCATCGCTCTCGACGATCTCGCGGTGGTCGACGGTGGCACCGAAAGCCCGCTGGTAGTAGTCGATGGCGGCTTCGAGGTCGCGGACGGCAATGGCGACGTGGTCGATTTCGGTGAGCAGCATGTACCCAGTGAAACAGATCGGCGCCCGGTGGCGTCAAGGTGGACATGCAGACAGGCACACTTGGCGTGCGAG
>JANOYI010000342.1:0-23018 GCA_031428795.1 Ilumatobacteraceae bacterium
TGCGATGCCGAGGTCCGCGAGTATCGCGAGGTCCTCCGGCTTCATTCCGTCGCTGGCATCGATCTCGTAGGGCGTGATCCCAGCTGCAAAGAGCGCAGGCCAGAATCGATTGCCGCGGCGCGCGAAGTGAGCATTCGCAGCTGCGGTCCAGAGACCGGGATTGATACCGACGAACAGAATGTAAACGGGGTCGCAGACGAGATCGTCGACGAGCGCACCGTTGAACGACTCGAGCTCGGCGCGAGTGAAGCGCGCCATGGTCGCTGGTCAGCCGACGATTTCGGACACCTGCATCACCGGGGCGATGTTGGTGTAGTTGGCTACGTCGGCCATCACATCGCCCATCCTCGGATTGCCGAACGAGGCCTGCATTGCTTCCATTGTGTCGAAGTAGAAGTTGACGCTCGCAGCGTTCGGCCCGTCTATGCCCTTGTCGACCTCGGTCTTCACCGGCGCGAACACTTCGTTACACAGCGGCACATGCGTCGCCGAGTAGTAGTCGTGGTCGAAGGTGGTGCCTTCGCCGTTTGGGTACGAGACGGTGAGCTTGATCATGACCGGAACCGTATTCCGCGGCTCGGCCGCCACACGACTCGTACCGCTGAGCTACCTGGCGCGCTGCAACTGGACCTTCCCGGATGCCTACGTACGGTTCTGGGAAGGTCCAGTTGCGAACTCAATAAACATCCATTCAATTTGTGACAGGCCGTTGGGGCTCGCAGCTCTGTTGGGTACCAACCCGAGAGGAGGCCACTGTGGCCAGCAATCCGTACACCGTGTCAAACACAAGCCCCAACACCGACAAGCAACTCGATTTCCGGCGCGCATTTCGCTACATCCCCGAGTTCTCCGTGGTCGTTGCGTTCCGGGTGTTCTGAATCTCCCGGGGCCGTTGTGTGTGGGCGCTGCTAGGTTGAACGAGCTAACCCACACAACGGGGCTGACAGGTTTCGACGTCAGATTCATTTTGCGGGCGTGCGACCCGAGTTGCTCAGACTCGTAAAACGGGGCACAAACAGAATTGCCAACGAGCAGTTCGCTCTCGCCGCCTGATTTATTAGGTTGTGAAGAGACATCGTGACCAGAAATGGCGCACGGGGCCGATCCACCGCAGCCTGGCACCAGAAGCGGGGGATGACAGCGGAAAAGACTGCTGGCGTCGGGAAAGACCGATGACGATTCGGAAAGACGATTCGCGGGCCACCGGGCAACCGATGGCCAACTGACCCGCCGGTCTCCCTGCGTTAGGGAGAAAGTGGGAATGGTCGTATCACGAACGTTGAGTGCCTGATGGACGGGGGTTCGATTCCCCCCAGCTCCACCATTACATATGCCCTGACCAGGTGATATGCGAAGAAATAGACGGGACAAAACCCCCAGCCCACAAAGCACGACACCGCAGGTCAACCGCTCAGCCGGATTGGTGGAGTTGACGATCGCGGATGCGTCGCACGATCTCGGCGCCGCGAGCTGAGTTCACTCCGTCGACCACCCGTCCGTGGTCACAGGGTCAGGGTTATCCCTGGTGCAGATCTGTCAGACGTACGCATTTCACACAGCCGCTGATCAGCGGTTCCGTCGTACTCCGAAGCGACGACGGTTGACGAACACCACCGTGGCACCGATCAGCGCCAGCCAGAACCCCATCCACAGCTGCGACCTCGAGTCGGCGCCGGTGCTCGGTAGCACCGGATCGCGTGGCAGCGTCGTGGGCGAGTTCGTCGCCGGCGGCGGCTCGTTCCCCAGAGCCGACGTCGTCGTCATTGCAATCGATGGCGTGGTCGTCGAAGTCGTGGACGTCGAAGTCGTGGTCGTGCTCGTCGTCGTCGGCGCGACAGTCGTCGACGTCGTGGACGTCGTCGGTGCCAGGGTCGTCGACGTCGTGGACGTCGTCGGCGGCACCGTCGTGGTCGTGGTGGTCGATGTCGTCGTGGTCGCCTCGGGATCGGCGGTGATGCGAACCTGCCGCGTGAAGCGGTCCACCGCACCGTCGTCGTCGGTCACGATGAGCTCGACGAGGTAGGTGCCCGGCGCCGAATAGACGTGCACCGGCTGCGCGCCCTGGGCGACCGCCTCGTCGCCCAGGTTCCACTCGTAGTACACGATCGTGCCATCGACATCGACCGAGCCGGTGCCGTCCAGCGCCACTTCCAGCAGGGTTGTCGTCGCGTCCACTGCCGCAGTGGGTGCGACGTTGGCGCTGTCGCCGACACCCACCGTGTGCATGACTTCGTCCTGGGCACCATCGGCATCGGTCACGAGCAAGGTGACCTGGTACTCGCCACCCACCGGGTAGGTGTGCCGCGGGGCCACACCGTTACCCGTGGCCCCGTCACCGAAGGTCCATGCGTACTCCACCGGCAGACCGTCGGTGCCGTCGGCATCGGACGAGGCACTCGCGTCGAAGGTCGCGGTCAGGCCCGAGGCGGCCGCCACGAACGACGCCACGGGTGGCGCATTGGGCGTGAGCACGATCACGGAGGCGACCGATTGGCCCTGCGCGCCCCGGTCGTCGGTGACCGTCAGCCGCACCTCGTACGCACCATCAGCAGCGAACGTGTGCGTCACCTCGGCGCCCGAACCGAACGAGCCGTCGCCGAAGTCCCAGCGCCACGCGTTCACGTACCCGTCGTCGTCGGTGGACCCTGCGCCGTTGAACGCCAGCGTGCGCGGTGCTGTGCGATCGGCGGCCTCGGACTGCACGGCCACCGGCGGCAGGTTGGGCCCTGCGATCGTCACCACCCTGGACGTTTCGCCGGTGGCGCCGAGGTCGTCGGTGACCACCAGTGTCACCACGTAGTTGCCCGGCAGGGCGTAGGTGTGCGGGGCGGTCGCGCCACTCCCCTGGTGACCGTCCCCGAAGTCCCATGCCCACGCGACCACTGTGCCGTCGGCGTCAGAGGAGGCCCTGCCGTCGACGCTGATCGCAGCGCCACCACCACCAGTGGAGAACCTCGCAACGGGAGCGAGGTTGGCAACGACCTCGATCGGAGCGGTCGGCCCCGTCGGGGTGACGGCGAACGGCGCGGCGGCACCGCTCACCCGGGCGAGGTGCACGCCCGGCGCCAACGATGTCGCGACCGAGAGGTGGAACGTTGCCGATCCCCCGGCTGGCACCGACAGCGGTCCAGCCCAGCGCAACACCTGGCCGGCGTGCACGGGTTCTGCGGTCAACGAACCACTGGTGGACCCGGCGATGTACGAGAACCCGGCAGGCAGCTGGACGGCCACCTGCGAGACGGTGACAGGCGTGGTGCTGTTGGGGTTGGCGACGGTGACCGAGTAGCCGTTCACCGTGCCCGGACCGGACACGGGCTCATCGGCGACCACCGACGTGGACAGTGGAGCGTACCCGAACGGCGAGAACACCGTCAGGTGCGACACGGTGCGGGCCTCGCCCGGCGCGAGCGTGATGGTCCAGCTGAGGCCGGCGCCGTTGTCGATGTCCTCGTCACAGCGGCACGAACCGTCGAACGGCTGCTGCGCCGCGATGGCAGCCCACACATCGTCGGCGCCGCCCTCGAACGGCGAGCTGCCCACGCTCAGCGGCAACCACTCCAGGATCCGGCCGTTGGCGGCGACGCACGCCGCCCCACCGGTCACCGGATCGAGGCGACCCAGGCCGGTGTCGAAGTCGCCCAGCTGGCAATCGCCGGCCCGGTAGAGGGTGACGGTACGCGGCGAGCCAGAGGCGTTTGACAGCGTCAGATCGGTGCGGTACGACTCCTCGCCCTGCACGTACTGGTCGGCCTGCGCCAGCGACACGCCGGTACCGCCGAGGTCGACACCGGTGGTCAAACGGAACGGGTCATCGAACGTGCCGGTGCCGGTGACCGTCGACTGGGTGCGACTGGTGAACGTAGTGCGGGGCTGCGGCGGGTTGCCGCTGCCCGAGATGCGTTCGGGACCGTAGAGATCGCCGCCGACCGCGGCGAACGTGCCGCAGCCGAAGTCCGCGAAGAACGATCCGAGATCGTCACCCTCGTACTCGACGGCGCAGCTCAGCGACGCACCCGTGTCGATGTACAGCAGCGGCCCGTCGGAAGCGATCTCCTCGAAGGCGGCGAAGGCAGCGACCGTCACGGTCGCCACGGCCTCCAGCCCAGCGCTGTCGCGCACGGTGTACGTGAACGAATCGCCCGCCACGGTAGCGTTCGCGGGCGTGTAGGTGCATGAACCCACCGGGTCGCACGTCACCGAGCCGCTCGTCGGAACCGTGCTGGCGACCAGCGTGAACGTGAGCCCGTCGGGATGCACGTCGTTGGCGAGCACGTTCATCGTGGCCGGCGAGCCCTTGACGAAGGTCAGGCGATCCGCTGCCGGCCGCGGCGGGTCGGCAACGGGTGCCACGACGAAGCTGACCCGCGCCGTTGCGGTGCGGCCGGTGCCGTCACTGACCGTGTAGTCCAGCACGTCGACGCCGGTGAAGTTTGCGGCCGGCGTGTACGTGCACGTGGCATTCAGGGTGCAGGTGACCGAACCGCGCGTCGGCTGCCCGAAACCCAGGAGCGTCACCGGGTCACCGTCGGGGTCCGCATCGTTGTCGGTGGGGCGGAACACGGCCGACGCATCCTCGGAGAGTTCGACCACGTCGCCCACAGGTGCCGGTGGGTCCTGACGATCAGCGATGACGATCGTCACCGTGATCGGCGGCGACTCGACGCTGCCCACGAACCGAGCGCGATAGGTGAACGTGACCGGCCCGGTCACATCGGTGGGCGCCTCGAACTCGAACGACCCATCGGGGCGGAAGACGGTCAGGCCGGCGGTGCCACGCTCGAGCCGGGCCGTTAGCGGCAGCCGAGGGCTGTCATCGTTGGCCAGCACACCCGGCGCCGGCACCGACAGCAGCTGCCCTTGGCGTGCACCGTACTCGTCCAACTGGCCGACCGGCGGCGGGAGCGCCACAGTGATGGACACGGTGGCCGGCAACGACGGCCCGTCGCCATCGTCTGCGACGAATGTGAACGAGTCCGGCCCCAGGTACCCGGCAGCGGGCGTGTACAACAGCTTCGGGGCCGTGCCGCTGAGTGTCCCGTGGCTCGGTTGGGTGAGCAGCGTGTACGTGAGCAGATCGCCGTCGGGGTCGTCCGCACTGATCGCGATCGAGGTCGGCGTGTCGATCAGCACGTCGTGCGCCGTTGCGTTGGCACGCGCGCCACGGAAGACCTCCGCGGACCGGATGGCGGTCGCGCCGCGCAGCGGATCGAGCGCCTGCTCGGTGCTTGCTTGCAGGGCCGTGATGCTTGTCGCAAGCACGTTGCTCATCGAGCGCCCGACCACCTGCGTCGGCACCTCCGCCGCGGCCGCCCCGGTCTGCAGGTTGAGGATCTCGTCGTCGGTGAGCCCCTGCGACCGGAAGTACTCCAGCTCCTCGGCCGTGAAGCCGGTCGCACCGAGGCGGTCGATGATCTGTTGCGCCCGTGTCGCCTGCTCGGGGGTCATCAGCACCCGTCCCAGCGCGGCGGCCAGTTCCGGGTCGGACTGCCGGCCCGCGAGTACCTCGGTCAACGAGCGCTGCGCTGCGGCCAAGAGTGCGGTCAGTTGCGAGGCCGCATCGAGATGGAAAGCCTGCCACCGCGCATCGCCGGCCTGCCCAGCGGCGTTCGCTCGGCCCAGCGCCTCGGCCAGCGCTGTGGAGATCAGCCCGATCCGGTCGAAGTGAATGGCGAGTTCATCGGCTTCGGTCACCACCGGGTCGCCCTCGAAGGCGATCGTCACCGGCTGATCGTACGGGCCGGCGGCGGCGAGGGCCACCACCCGCTCGGTCATCCGCGTCCGGCTGCGTTGCGCCGGCGCGTCCAACGCGGCGATCACCAGATTAAGCCCGGCCTTAGCGGTGTCGCAGATGGCGGACATCGCGCCGGCGGAGCCGAACCCGCGCATCGATCGCTTGCTGGCCGTCGCCGATTCACGCGCGAGCTGGGTTTTCTTGAGCCGTTGCGCCGTGCTGTCGTCGATCGAGCCGTCGGGCCGGAAGAGTCTGGACTGCAGCCGGCCCTCCTCGTCGCGCAGCTGCTGCTCCAGGGCGCCCATGTAGTTGTCCTTCAGGAACGACAGGCCGAGCGGCGAGATCAGGTCCCAGGCCATGTTTTTCAGCACTTCTCCCACCAATGGCGCAGCCAGGTCGATGGTGACGCCCACCCAGAACTGCGCTGGAGTGGGCGTGGTGCGCCGCTGGCGCAGGACCTCGACCGCATCACCCAACGTCTCGGCAACCGACAGGATGGTGAGCGCGTCGCACAGCGCGCCGATGCTCTCGCTGGCGTTACGCAGCGACTGCACCGACACGAGGGATGCCTCACCGCAGTTCTCGCCCTTGCAGGTGATCGTGAACGCCCTGCTCGCCGCACCGAGCCGTTCATCGCCCTCCTTCCACCGCAACGACAGGTACCAGCGGCCCGGCGACAGCGTGTCGCCGTAGAACTCCGCAAGATCGACGAGCTCGGCGGGACCCAGCGTGCCGGTAGCCGGCAACGGGACGGAATCCGAGAAGTCGGTCGGCAGTTCCTCGGACTTCGTGCAGTTGAGATCTTTGGTGTTCTCGCCCGGGATCGCCTTGAAGATGCACAGCTCACGATCGGTCGCCGACAACGGGACGCGGATGCGGGCGAACGCGTCGTTGACATCGGTGAAGTAGAACTGCGGCTCGCCGCCCGCATTGGCCGGCAGGACCACGTCGTCGGTCAGGTCGTCGATGCCCGGGCGCCACGACGGCTCGGCGTCGCCGATCACGGTTGTCGGCATCTCGCCGATCGGGCTGCTGTCAGGCGAGACGAGCACGATGCCGGCAGAGGTGTCCTGGTACGCGATGACCGTGCCGTCGGGTGACCATGCCGGCTGCCGCAGGAACGCTCCCTGCTTGCTGTCGGTGAGCACGATCTCGCGCGAACCGGTGTCGGTCCCGTCGGAGTCCATCACTGCGATCTGCGTGGTGCCGTTGCGGCAGATGCCGTAGCCGTCGATGAGCGTGCACTTCACGTACGCGATACGCGTTCCGTCCGGCGACCACGCCGGGTCATCGGTGCCGTCGGGCGCCCGCGCGAACGCGTGGGTGACGTTGTTCCAGGTCGCTAGCGAGGCACTCGGCTCGCCGCTCTGCGAGGCGATCTGCAGCCGAGGGATCAGCGAACTGCTCGGCCCACCGCTCTTGGAGAACGCATATGCGACGCGCTCGCCGTCGGGTCGCCACTGCGGCTCCAGGGCACGGGAGAAACCGGTCGGGTTGATCAATCGTTGTGGGTTGCTGCCGTCGGGGTTGACGATGGCCAGTTCTGTTGCGGCGCGCATCGTCCCGACGGTGGTCTGGCCGTCGGGGTAGTCCGGGTGCACGCGAACGAAGACGATCTTCGAGCCGAGCTCTTCGGCGGAGAAGCCTGGCCACGGCGGGATTCCGGTTGCGCCGTTCCCGACCGCGAACGTCGCAGTGGCGCGGGCGACGGTTTGGTCCAGCGCCTCCGCGCGTAACGTCACGGTGTAGGTCCCGGGCGCCGCATAGGCGTAGGTGGGGTTCAGCTCGGTCGATGTCGTGCCGTCGCCGAAGTCCCACGACCAGTCGACGGCACCGGGCGCGCCTGCCACCAGGCTGCGCAGCTCGAACGACACCTCCAGCCCGGCACCGCGGGTGAGATAGATCGCCGGCTGCAGCTTGGCCGCACCGGTGGTGCTGTCGGCTGGCTTGGTCACCGTCGCCTGCATGCCGAGCAGGTTGGTGGCCATCAGCGTCACCTGGCCGGGAGTGGTGAAGTAGGCGTGCTCGACCTGCGCGCGTTGGCCGACCGCACCGTCACCGAACTCCCAGGCGTAGGTCACGGCACCGACGGTCGCCCCGGCATCGAAGCGGTACATCTGGTTGCCCGAGCCCCAGTTCGGTTGGAAGCCAGCGACGCCCAGCGATTGCGGCGGCGCCGACCCGTCGGCCCGCACCCGGTAGAGCATGCCGTCGAGCGGAGCGAGCACCGCCTGGGCGGAATGGGAGAACACGATCCACTTGCCATCGGGCGACCACGTCGGGTGCTGGTTGGCACCACCCAGGTCGCGAGTCAGGTTCGTGCGTTCCTGGGTCGTCAGGTTGACGACGCAGACATCGCGGGAACTGCCGAGCTCACCCGGGCAACTGATCGCGACGATCCCGTCCGTCGCCGAGGTGACCGGCTCCGCGGCGCGGACCGGCAGTTCGGTGGTCAGCGGCAGCCCTCCTGCGATCAACCCGATCACCAGCGTGAACGCAAGGGCGGTGGTCCGGCGCGTCATCGCACCCTCCTTCTACGGGCGATGACCAGGCGAAACCCCAGGCCGAGCATGAGCAACGCGAACTGCACCTGCGACCACGGGTCGGAGCCCGTTGACGGCAGCTCGAACGAGCCTGGCGACAAGCCGACGGTGACGGGCAGGCCTTGCACGATCACCTGGTCGTCGACCACGGCCCACAGCACCAGGGTGTGACTGCCCCTGACGTCGGTGGGGATCGTCGCGACGGCCGCCACCGCCGGGCCGCCCTCGTCGAGCACCACCGGGGTGGAGTACAGCACCAGCCGGTACGCCTGCGTTCGCGGGGGCAACGGCACGGTCACCGTTCTGCCCGGCACGAGCGTGCCGAACGACACCGGGATCCGTGCGGTGAACGCCGGCGGCACCGGCGGTACCGGCGGCAGACCCGTCGGCGGGGTCACGAGCGTCGTCGAGGTGGTCGACACGGTGGTGCTCGTGGACGGCGACGTAGTCGTGGATGTGGTGGTCGTGGACGAGGTGGACGTGGTCGTGGGCGGCACCGTCGTCGACGTGGGCGGAACCGTCGACGTCGACGTGGTCGTGGTCGTGGGCGGCACCGTAGTCGTCGTGGTCGTGGTCGTCGTCGCGGTCGTCGACGTGGGCGGCACGGTCGTCGAGGTCGTCGTCGTGCTCGCCGGCGGTCCGGTCGTCGTGGTCGTACCCGGCCCTGTCGTTGTCGTCGTCGACGTGGTCGTGCCGGGCACCGTCGTCGAGGTCGTCGAGGTCGTCGAGGTCGTCGTCGTTGTCGGCGTCGGCGGGGCGGCCACCGCGACGAGCACCGCCGCCGATGCAGTCGCCACGCCGTCGCTGACGGTGTAGATGAACGAGTCGAGGCCCACGAAGTCGGCAGCGGCGACGTACTGGCAGGCGGCGATCGTGCAGGTGACGGTGCCGTGTGCCGCAGCACCGTGGGAGACCACCTCGACGTCATCGCTGTCGGCATCGGTGTCGTTGAGCAACACGGCCACCTCCACCTGCTGACCTGCTTCCACCGATGCGCTGTCGGCGATGGCGGTCGGTGGGCGGTTGCTGCCGGGCGGGGCGACCGTCACTGTCACGATCTGCGAGGTCTGCACCCCGTTGGCGCCTTCCACGATCACCTCGAAGGCGTCCTCGCCGATGAACCCGTCGTCAGGGGTGTACGTGCACGTGCCGTCAGCGAGGCAGAGCACGGTGCCGTGGGCCGGTTGCACCACGCCGACGATCGCCAGTTCGCCACCGGTGGGGTCGACGTCGTTGCCGAGCACGTCCGTCGTCAGCGGCTCGCCGACGATGGCGACGAGGTTGTCGGCGACCACTACCGGCGGCGGCGGTTGCACGGCGGCGACGACCGCCTGCGGGTGGCGCAGTTGGCGGTCCTCGCTGAACAACGTGGCGAGCACGTACGAGGTGGCCGAACCGGCGGGCAGCAACACCCCGGTGGCACCGTCGGGCAGCGCCGCGACGGGGGCGCCACTGCCGGGTACGAAGACCTCGTAGCCGTCGGCCCCGGCGACCGGGGTCCACGCCAACTGGTGCCCGGCGTCGGAGGAGGTGGCGGTGAACGACAGGTTGTCGTCGGGCACCGACACGATCTCGGTGGCGGTCGGGTCCGGCGCGATCCCCTGCCCTGCAGCCAGGCCGTCGATGAACGAAGTGACGTCGCCGGTGTCGAATGCGCTCGTGGCGGCGAGGAGCGCGTTGGTCCTGCCCGTCGGGGTGCGTCGCGCGCACAGGTTGCACGAGACGAGCTCGCCGTTGAAGCCCGGGATCATCCAGATGTCGAACCACGTCGTCGTCTGCGGGTCGATCACGTCGGTGCCCGGCGTGCGGTCGGTCCACGGCGCGTACTCGAAGTTTGCGTCGCCGGCCAACGGCCCCAGCTCGAGCGCGAGGTTGTAGATCGGTCCGTCGCTGATGTTCTCGATCCCCACTCGCACCAGGTACGGCTTGCCCTTGCGAACCTGCTGCTGGGCACGGACCCGAACATTCATCGCGTCGACGCCCCACACCTTCAACGGCACCTTGGTGGACGCCTGCAGCAGCACCGGCGAGCCGACCGGATCGATGACCCCGGTGTACGCCACGCCGAACTGGTAGGAACCGGGACGGTCGCCGCGCACGATCCAACGCGCGACGCCCGTCTTACCCGACGGGATGTCGACCATGTCGATGGTCAGGTCCTGGACCGTGGCCGTGGGTGCCAGCGTCAAGCCGGCGGGCAGGTCCACCGTGGCCGCGCCCTTGGTGAACGCGAAGCCCTTCGGCGCGAGGTTCGCCACCACCATCGAGACCTCGAAGAACTCCTTGAGGAACGATGCCTTCACCGGAATGATCAGGAACACGAGCACCGGGGCATCGTCGATCTCCTCGACCTCGACGGTGATCTGGGTGTCCCCGTTGTCGTAGGTGCACTCGGTGCGAGTATCGCTGCAGTCCCAGTCGAGCGGGATCTGGATGAACTCGCCGTCACCGTTCAGCAAGCCGCCGAAGCCGAAATCGGCGGGGAAGGTGGGGTCCACACTGAAGCCGAGCTGGATCTCGAACTCGACGATGTTCTGGTTGGCCGGATCGTTGACGTCGATGCCTGCGGCGATGATCTCGTCGAGCGTGAGGCGGCGGTGTTCCAGGCTGGCGGTACCGACCTGGCCGGGTGTCAGCGTCACGGCCGCAACGCCCAGGCCACCGACCACACGCGCACGGCCGACCACCGGCTGGTAGCCGAGCTTGTACGCGTACACCGAGAACCGACCGTCGGGCAGCTGGCGCAGGCTGGCCACGCCCGCGTCGTTCGTGCGCGCCGAGTACCGCACGCCGGCCGCGTCGAGAACCGACACGTCGGCGGCGCGCACCGGGTTGCCGGCGTTGTCGGTGACCGTGACCTGCAACCCGCCGTTGGCTCCGCCCGAGCCTTGCGCCCCGACGACGACCACCACGGTCGCGCTGTCGGCCTCCCGGCCGGAGGTGATGGTCAGCGTCGCGGTGTACTCGCCGGGTACTGCGTAGATGTGCTGCACGGTGCGGCCCAGCACCACCGGGGTGCCGTCGCCGAAGTCCCATGTGAACGACTCGATGGCCGCAAATGGGCGCGAAGCCCCGCCGTCGAACGAGATCGGCAGCTGTTCCTCACCGACGCGATCGTCGCCGGCGTCGGCGACCAACGGTTCGTCGGGCACCACGATGATGCGCACGGTGGCACGCGAGGTCTGTGGGCCGTTGGCCACGGTGAGCACCGCGTTGTAGGTGCCCGGCCGCTCGTAGATGTGGTCGACGACCTCGCCGAACGCGGTGACACCGTCGCCGAAGTCCCAGCGGAACGTCGTGATGGCGAACGTGTTCTCGCTGAAGCTGGCGTCGAACCGGCGGGTCTGGTTGACCTTGGCCACGCTCCGGTCGACACCCGCGATGGCGACCGGGGCAGGGTTGGCGAACACCTTGTGCAGCACGCTGCGCCGGTCATTGGAATCGACGGTGTCAGCTGCGTTGTCGATCGTGGCACTGATCGCCTGCTGGGGCACGCCCGCAGCCAGCGGAGCGACCACGAGGGAGAACGAGGCGAGCTGCCCGGCAGGCAGGGTAGCCGAGGTGGAACAGGTCACGACTGCGCCGGCAGGTGTGCAGGCCCAGTCACCACCCTGCACGGCAAGGTAGGCGAAGCCGGCACCGAGATCCACCGTGACCGTGGTGGGGCCGGCCATCGCGACGGACCCGGCGTTGACGACGGAGACCGGGATGACCCCGTTGATCCCGACGGTGAAGTTGCCCGGAGACAGCCACAGTGAAAGGTCCGGCTGCTCCGGCGGACGCAGCCGGATCACGCGCCCGTCCTCGGGCTGGTCGTTGCTCGGGTTGGTGTCCGATGCGTTACGAACGCTGGGTGCGACCCAGAGGTTGGCGCCGCGCATCTCGTTGCCGATCGCGACGTGCGCCACCACCGGCGGCAGCTCCGCGCCCGACGCCACCGGGCCGGGGTGTGTGCAGGTCGCCACGCCGTCGGCGAGTGCACAGTTCCAGCCGGCGCCTGCCACGTCGAGCGCCGTGTACCCGGCGAGTGCATCCGTGCCGGCCAGGCAGTTGGCCTGCGCTCCCGCCGCAAGATCCGCCGCGAGCCCGCACTCCACCCGCTGCACGAGCGTCACTGGGCCCGCGGCCGCCATGACACCGACGTTGAAGACCCTCGTGGTGATCGTCGCCACCGCGCCGGGGTACAGCTCATCGGTCACCGAACTGGCGAGAAGGTCGACCGGCTGTTGGACAGGGGACCCGTTCCCGACAGACTGCGCCGGGTTGCGCGGATCGGATGCGTTCGCCACCCGGAACATCACCGGGATCACGCCGGCGATGCCCACGTTCTGGCACCCGCGCAGCAGACGAGCGCCGTACTCGATGGGCCTGCACGTCGTGCCTGCGTCGTAGCGAACAGCATCCACCGCCAGTGACACCGTCAGCGCGGGCAGCTCGCCGGCGGCCGCGACCTCGGCAGTGTTCGTGCACGACAGCGCCACGCCGGTGCCGGCACACGACCACCCCGGCCCGGACGCGCCGGTGGGGATGATCCCCGCGTCGGACAGCAGCGCGTCGAAGGTGATGGTGGACGGCGCCGTGGCCGTCTCGGTGCCGACGTTGCGCACCGTGATCGTGGCCGTGCTGGTACCACCCGCGACCAGTTCGGTGAGCGAGCTGGTGGGCTGCAGATCGGGAATGCCGGCCACTCGGACCAGCGGCCTCGTGACGTTGTTGAAGATGTCGCCGTCGTCGTTGGCGTTGTCGACCAGCACCAGCAGGTACATCTGCGGGTAGGCGGCGAGACCGACCGTGAGCGAGAAGTTGATCGCCGGGAACGTGGCGCCGGCATCGACGACGGCCGTCGACTGGCAGCGCACCACCTCGTGGTCGTCGGCCGAGCCGCAGATCCAGTCCTGACCCTCGCCGAGGGGGCTGATGGCACCGGGCGGAATGACGAAGTCCACGGTGGTGACCCCGTCGATGGCCAGTTGGCCGCGGTTGCGCACCGTTGCCGCGAACGCCAGCGTGTCGTCGACGTCGATCGCCACCGGTGCCGCGACATCGACGACGACATCTGCCGCTCCGATGACGTCGAACGCCACCCGGGCCGCGTTGCTGGAGTCGATGCGGCTCTCGGCAGGGGCGACGACCGAGACCTCGACGTAGGAGTCGGGGAACGCGTCGCCACCGATGTAGGCGGCGAACGTCAGCGGCGCATAGGCGCCGGTCGGCGGCACTGTGGCGGTGGTGCTGCAGGTGAAGTTCGTACCGTCGGGGGTGCAGCTCCAGCCGGCGCCCGTGAACGAACCCTGCAGCAGGCCGGGGCCTGGATCGACCGTCACGGTCGCGGCGCCCGGCGGGGCCAGCCCACCGACGTTGGTCACGTCGATGGTGAACGACCTGGTGTCACCGATCTGCGCGGCGCCGGTGCCGAGATCGGTGAGCACCACCTCCAGGTCCACACCGTTGGTCGTCACCGCCGCGTTCGCGTAGTCGTTGGACGGCGTCGGATCGCCGGTGTCGGGAAGGTTGACCGAGAGTGCTGTCGTCGGGTAGTCGCCCAGGATCACGTTGAAGTTCGACACGATCGGCGGCAACGATCCTCCGGCAGCGATCGAGCTGCTGGTGATGCACACGGTCTGCTGGAACAGCGTGAGGCAGTCCCACCCGTCACCCCCGACGACGGGCAACCGGTTCGGGTCCTGGTTGATCAGCACGGTGATCGGGCCGGGCGCCGTCTCGACCCCCAGGTTGGTCACGGTGATCGTTGCCGAGCCGGGCTGGCCCACGGCGAACGGGCCTACCGTCGCGACGGCGACGCTCAGGTCGACCGCAATCGCCACCGGGATGTCGATGGTGCTGGTGTTGTTCGCCGGCGTACCGTCGCCGGGGTCGACGACCGTGACGCTGCGGGTGGTCTGCGGTACCGCCGACAGCGGCGGCAACTCGGTGGCGGTGATGTCCGGCAGGCTGACGCCGGCGGCAATGCCGTCGGGTCGCGTGCACGTGGTCGAGTCGACACCCGTGGTGCACGACCAACCCGTGCCGGCGGCCGTCACCGGGCCGTCGAACGTGACGGTCACCGGCCCCACCGATGCGCCGGTGCCGACGTTGGCGACGGTCGCCGTCATCGTCGATGCACGCTGGACCAGCCACGGACCGACGGCCGTCAGCGTGACCGTGACGTCGGCCGGCACGACGGTGGGCGTCGTCTCGGTGGCCGTGCTGTTGAGCACGATCGAGTCGACACCCGAGGCCGCTGCCGTGAGCGACACGGACCGCACCGCGCTCGCGGTCAGCGCGACGGCCACGGTGATCGCCGGGAAGTCGCCGCCGACAGCGACCAGCGCCGAGGAGGTACACGTGGTCGCGGTCGGACAGCTCCAGCCCGCCCCCGAGGCAGCCTCGATGGACATCGGCCCGCCGACGGATAGCGTGACGGTGGTCGCGCCGACGGTGGCGGCACCGCCGCGGTTACCGACCGTGACGGTGTACGAGCCGGTACCGGGTGCAGTGAACGTCGCATCGCCATCGCTCACCGCGACGACGAGATCCGGCGAGACCACCGGCGTGCTGTCGCCACCGAAGTCGTTGAACGTCGCCGTGTCGCCGCCGCCGCTCACGTTCGCCGACAGGTTGGCCTGCGCGCCCGCTGCGATGCTGCCCGCCTCCACCGTCACCGTGATCGACGGCAGCGCTGCCCCGGGGGCGACGACGGCTGTCGTCGCACACGAAGCACCGGCCCCGGCACACGTCCAGCCCGCGCCCGCTGCCGACAGCAACGAGATCGGCCCACTCGCTCCAAATGCGACGGTGATCTCGCCGCTGGATGCCGCCGTCCCCTCATTCGTCACGATCACCGAGTAGGTACCGGTCCCGCCGGCGGTGAAAGACACCCCGCCGTCACCGACTGCGACGGTCAGGTCGGTGACGGCGACGATCTGGGTTCCGTCGGTGCCGGTGTCGTTCCCGCTGCGACCGTCCTGTGCATTCGCCACGACGGCCCGGGTCGTGATGAACGTCGCGTTCGTGGGCACCGGTACATCGACCGTGATCGGCGCAGCGTTGGCTCCTCCAGCGATCACCTCGTGGGTGGTGCAGGTGAGCACCGTCAAGGCGGGCACGCAGGTCCAACCGGCCCCGCTGCCGGCTGCGGCGGTGGCCGGGAAGGTGGTGATCGTGACGATGGCCGGCGAGTCGGTGGCGTCGCTGCCAGCGTTGACGACCGTGACGGTGGACGACCCGGTGCCCCCCGCCACGAAGGTTGCACCGCCGTCGCTGACGGTCACCGACAGGTCGACCGGGGTGATCACCGCCACCTCGTCGTTGGTGAAGTCGTTCGTACGGTTCCCGTCGGTGGCGCCACGCACCTCCGCCGAGACGAACAGGCTCGCGTCCGAGGTTCGAGCGACGACGCCGGTCACCGTGATCGCCGGGGCGGACGCCGACAGGGCGAGAGGCCCCGGCGTCGTGCAGGTGATGGAACTGCCAACGGCGGAGCCGCACACCCACCCCGTACCGGTCGCGGTCGGCGCCGTCAGGCCGAACACGGAGACGATGGCCGAGATCTCGCCGACCGCCTCGGTCGCGAGCGTGTTCGTCACCGTCGCCGTCACCGACGCCGGTAGGCCGAACACTGCCGCGCCGCCTGCGACGGCGATCGTCAAGTCGCTCTCGCCACCCACAAGGGTCTGGATGCTGGCGGAGTTATTGTCGGTGCGCTGATCATCGGCGGCAGAGACCGACGCCGAGGTGGTCATGCGGGTCGCGAACACGTTGCCGACCAGGCCGCTCACAGTGATCGGCGCCAGCGCGCCACCCGCTGGAATCGGCCCTGCGTGCTCACAGTCGACGGACGAGAAGCCGACGGTGCACGTCCAGCCGTCGCCGGTCGCCTCCACCTCTGTCACGTTGTAGCTCAGTGACACGAAAGCCTGCACGGGCCCGGCGACCGGCAGCGTGCCCGGATCGCTGACCACGACCGAGACCTCGGCCCGCCGCCCGACGATGAACGGCCCGCCACCGTCATCGATGGAAATGACGGCATCCGCGGTGGGTGGCATCGGCGTGGCGACCTCGACGACGTTGTTGGCGCTGAGCCCATCGCCCCCACCTGACACCGCGACCTGCGTGATGGCGATCCCGTTGTAGGTGGAACGCGCCGTCAGCGTCATGGTCAGGGGGAGGGCCGACCCCCCGGCCGGGATCGTGCCGGAGAACATGCACGAGGAGAAAAAGCAGTCCCACTGGTCACCCGCCAGCGACACGATCTCGCCGTCGAACTGCGCCCAACTGTCCACCGACACCTCGCCGACGGAGGGGGCCGTACCGACGTTGGCGACCGAGACGGTGAACGTCGCGTCCTCACCGGCGACGAGGGCCGGCGGACCGTTGACGAGCACCGTCAGATCGACCGGCGACACGACGGTGGGCCGGATGGCGACCGCGTCGTTCGCGTAGCGGATGTCCTCTGCGTTCGACACGTCGAAACGGATCTCGGCCTGCGCCTGGTACACGGGCCGCACCGTGCCCGCCCAAACCAGCGTCAACGTCGCGCCCGGACCGACCGGGCCGCTGCGGGTGCACCACGCGGAGCCCGAGAAGTAGGTGGTGCAGCTCCAGCCGGCAGCCGTCACCGAGCCATCGGCTCCGAAGGGCGCTGCGTCCAAGTACAGGTCCAGTTGCTCGCCGCTGCTCCCGGCGCCGAGGTTGGTCACCGTGACGAGGATCGAACCGGGCTCGCCGACGGTCAGCGAGCCCTGCACCTCGGCCGTCACTGCGAAGTCGACGAGCGGCGTCACCGGCGTGGGCTCGGAGTCCGAGTTGTTCGTGAAGTTGTTGTCGGTGAAGTTGCCGATCGAAACGTTCGCGTACAACGTCAGCAGCCCGTCGTACCTGTCGGGTGCGATGCCGGTGACGACGATGTCGGGCAGCGTGGCGCCGGCCGCCACCGGCCCCTCACGGGTGCAGGTCAGGCCGAACGTGCCGACGCAGATCCACCCGGTACCTGCCGCGCTGCTCCCCGTCAGTGGCGACGTCAGGCCGACGGTCACGGTGCCTGCGGCATCGCCCGCACCGACGTTCTGCACGCTGATGCGGTACTCGCCCTCGTCGCCCTGCACGAACGTCGCACCGCCGTCCGACACGACGACCGCCAGGTCGGGCGGGGCGAGCGGCGTGGATCGGGTCGTGCTGTCGTTCGGCGTGGTCGCCCCACCGGGGCTGACCGACGCCGACGCACCGACCTGAGTGCCGAACGTCGGCGCGGTGCCGGTGACCGTCACGACGGGAAGCGACGCGCCGGCGCCGACAGCGGCCGCGCTCGTGCACGTCAGGGTGCCGAACGAATTGGAGCATGACCAACCGCTACCGGACGCGGCCTGCCCGATCAGACCCGAACTGATCAGCAACGTCACCGGCGCCGGCGACTCGCCGACGCCGGGGTTGCTGACGGTCGCGGTGAGGGTTGCCGGACCACCGCTCGGGTACGAAGCCGGACCCGCCAGCGCAACCGCCAGATCGAAGTTCGGCGGGACGACCGGCGTGGACAAGATTCGCGAATCGTCCAATGGGTTCGCGTCCTGGGGGCCCTGTCGGCTCGCAGACGCGGTGAGGGACCCGGTCTGGCCGGAGAACACCGTGCCCGTCCAGTTCAGCACCGGCAGCGCGGTGCCCGCCGGCACCGAGTTCGGGTTGGTGCACGAGAACGTACCGATGCCGACGGTGCACGACCAGTCGGTGCCGACCACCGCGCCCAACGTGCCGTTGCCCGTGATCGTGACCGGACCGGGGGCGAGTGTCTGCGATGTGTTCGAGACCGTGACGGTGTACCCGAAGGCACTGCCGGCGGTGAACGTCGGCGTTGCGGCAGCCAGTGCGATTGCCAGGTTCCACGATGGCAGCACGGTTCGTGTGAGCGACTGGGTGTCGTTCGTGGAACGCCACCCACCGGGCGACACGGTGGAACCGCCGGTCACCTGAGTAGCCGCAAAGGGGATGGTGCCGGTGACCGAGAGGGAGGACTCCGTCGGGTCCGAGGAGGTGCACGTCGCAGAGCCCGCTGTGAAGCTGCCGCACGTCCAGCCGAGCGACGACGTGGACGGCGCCTCCATGGTCGTCGTCAGCACCACGGTCGCAGGGCCGGTGTGCGGGTCCTTGGCGGTGTTGTACACCAACACGCTCATCGTGGACTGCGCGCCGGCGACCGCGTTCGTGGGGATGTAGACCGCGACGGCCAGATCGGCCCCGTCTGGTTCGATCGGCACTGCGACGGAGTTGTTGAAGGACAACCCGTCGCTGCCGACATCGACCGTGGCACTGATCTCACCGGCCAGCTGGTAGGTGCCGCCGGCCGTGATCGCCGGCAGCGAGCCACCGGCAGGAACGGGCCCGGGATGGTCGCACTGGAGGGCGACACACGTCCAGCCCGCCCCGCCGACGACGGTGACGCCACCGGACCCGCTCGTACTCGTCGCCGGATCGTAGAAGAACGGACCGAAGTCCACGCTGACCGGCCCCACTGCAGGCTGCCCGGAGGTGCCGCGCTCGCTGACGACGAACGGCACAGAGTAGGCCTGGCCGACGGAGAGCCCTCGCGGGCGGGTGCCGGACACGGTGACATCGACGGGGGCCGTCACCGTCAGGCTGATGAACTGATAGCCCGCACCCAACGAGTCGGCGGCGACGAAGGCCTCCACTGACGTGTCCTCCCCCTCTTGACCCGTGGGGGTCAACGTGAACGTGAGGGTTGGGGTGGTGACGCCGGAGGCCAGCGTCGCGAGAGTGCAGTTGGAGTATCCGAGGTACACCGCTCGGCACGTCCATCCACCGCTGCCGGTCACGGCCAGCGGGATCGGGGGAAAGCCGCCCGTGTACAAGTCCAGCGAAAGGTTCTGGGCCGACGACACGTCGACATTGGTGACCGTGAGCTGATAACTCGTCGGCACCCCGACGCCGATCGTGCTGGGCCCGACGAGCGCGACCGCCAGGCCGTCGCCGGCTGCTGCGGACGCCACCGGGGCGCGCCCGGCCGGCTGGATCGGCAGGCCCATCATGACGAGCAGCACGACGAACAGCGGTGCTACCCGGCCCATGATCCAGTTCCGTCGGCCCCGTGAGACCAACGCGTCACGCTCGCTCGCCCGCACCCCGCACCCCCCGTTCCTCCGGCGCCTTCATGTGCACCCGTGATCACGAGTTGTAGGGCCCCGTGGTTACATCCGCGTTACAGCCCACACAGAGCGGTTACTGTTTCTCGCCATGCGGCGCTGGCAACTGAGCGGCGGTATCTGGGCCACCCTTCCTGACGGCTCGCGCGCCCAGTTGTCTGGCCAGCACCAGCGGTTGCTCACCATCCTGCTGCTCGCCCGCCGGCGCAGCATCAGTGCCGCGATGATCGAGGATCGGCTGTGGTCGCGCCGCAGCGCGGCGAGCGCCGCGGCAGTGCGCGTGGCGGTCAACCGGCTCCGCCACCAGCTCGGCGAGGGCTCCCCGATCGAGACCGGCGACGGCGGCTACCGCCTCGACGCCGCCGACGAGGACGTCGACCTGTGGCACTTCGAACAACTGGTCAAGGCCTCACAGGTCGAGCCCGACCTTGCGCGCGCACTGCTGACCATCGATGCGGCCATCGACCTCTGGCGCGGCGCTCCCTTCGGGTCGTTGCGCGACGAGCCGTGGGTCGTGCCGATGGCGGCGCACCTGGAGGAACTGCGCCGGTGCGCGGAGGAGCACTGGGTGGACCTCAGCCTGCGCCGTGGTATCACCGACGTCGACATCATGCGCATCCAGATCGCGGCCGAGCGCGAGCCTCTGCGTGAACGCCGCTGGATGCAGTTGATGCTCGCGCTCTACCGCCGCCACCGCCAGACCGATGCACTTCGCGCCGCCACCCGGGCACGCGACACGCTGCTGGACACCGCCGGGCTGGAAGCTTGCCGCGAGCTCACCGATCTGGAGCTGCGCATCCTGCAACACGACGACGAGCTGATGTCGCAACTGCCGTGGATCCCCAACCTGGAGGCGCAGCTGCATCTCGGCGACACCTCGGCCGACGCAGGCATGCCACAGGTCGCGGCGCTCGACGAACGCCCGAGCTCGGTGGGCCTGTCGCCGATGACCATCGCCGCTCCGTTCGACCCGATCGTTGCTCGCACCACCGAACTGGCGACGATCGCAATGGAGATGCGCACCTCGCGTCTCGTCTCGCTCGTCGGCCTCGGTGGGGTCGGCAAGACTCGCCTCGCTCGCGAGATCGCCATCGGCGCCGGCGACTCGTTCGGGGAGTGGGTCGTCTTCGTCGACCTCGCCCACATCGCCGACCCGGATCTCTTCCCCTATGCGGTGGCCTCGGCCATCGGGTTGCGCAACCTGGAAGCGGAGGCGGCACAGAACCAGCTCGATCGGGTGATCGTCGCGCTCCGCCCGATCCGCGCGCTGCTGATCCTCGACAACGTGGAGCACGTGCTCGCAGTGGTGCAGCAGTTCGTCCGCCACGTCGGCGTGCAGTGCCCGCACATCCGGTTGCTCACGACCTCCCGCATGCCGCTGGGACTGCCGGGCGAACGGTGCATCCGCATCGAACCACTCGGTGGCGAGTCGGCGCTACGCGCGCTGCAGTCGATGGTGGACGAGCCCACGCAACTCGTCCGTCATCCCGAGGCCACGGCGCGGGTCATAGCCGCCGTCGGCGGGTTGCCGCTCGGCCTGCAGATCGTGGCCCACCTCATCGATGCCAGCTCCATCGTCGACGTCGACCTGGAGGTGTCGCAGTGGTCGAAGACCTCGATGCTGATCGGCACCGAGGGAAACGGCACCGCCGCGTTGCACGAGGTGCTGCGGTGGGGCTACGACCGCCTTCCCGACGATGCGAAGGTGCTGTTCCGACGCCTCGCGCTGCTGCCCGCACCGGTCACCCTCGCGACGGCCGGCAACCTGATCGATCTTCCCGCCGACCGCTCGGTGCTCGAGCTCCTCGCCCAGCTCAATGCTGCGTCGCTGATCGACGTCGACCGGACGCTGCAGGTCAGCAGGTACACCACCCCGTTCCTGCAACAGGCGTTCGGCCGCGCGCTCGTGCGCGAAGCCGGCGAGACCGCGGCGATCAAGGATCGGATCGTCCGCCACTACGTCAGCTGGGTGGAGCGCGAGCACAGCCGTTTCCTCGGTGCCGAGCAGTTCGTTGCGTTGCGGTCGCTGCTCGCGGAGCTGGACAACCTTCGCGACCTGCTCCATCGGCTGCCGCTGGAGGGCCGCTACGACGATGCGCTGCGCATTGTCACCGCTCTGGGGCCAGTGTGGGGCGCTGCCGGCTTGTGCGGCGAGGGGCAGGAGACGTCGATGCGGGTTCTACGGATGGCACCCGGTGATGGCATCCACCACGCTCGCGCCGCATGCGCCGTCGCGTTCGCCTCTGGCACCTTCGCCGGTCTCGCCGCTGGGCTCGAGCTGTACGAGCGGGCCTATGCGACCGCGCTGGCCGAGGGCGACATCGCCGTCGCCGCCCGCGCGATGTTCCTGTGCGCCGTGGCACGCGTCTGGCTGAGGCTGCCCGGCGGGGAGGACGGGTTCGCCACCGCGTGGGCGCTCGCGTCCTCGATCAACGACGAACGTCAGCTCGCCGACCTGATCAAGATGCAGGGCCTCGCCGCCGGGCTCGGGGGCGACCTCACCGCCGCCACACTCGAGTGCCGATCCTCGGCCGACCGCATGCTGGCGCTCGGCGACCGGGTCGGCGCGGCCACGGCACTGCTCAACCTCGGGATGCTGCTGCAGCGATGCGGCGATCCCGAGGGCGCCGAACGAGCGCTGGACGATTGCATGGCGCTGGTCGGCGAAGAGGGCTTGGCGGTCATCGACATCCACGTCGAGTACACCCGAGCGATGCTCGCCGGCGCACGCGGCGCAGACGTGCGGGCAAGCCTCACGAGCGTTCGCAACAAGTTCCGCACGATGGGCGACGTCGGCTGCCAGAACGGTGCGAACCGCGAACTGGCGGCGATCCACCGCTGCAACGGTGAGCTGCCCGAGGCGTTGATGTGCCTGCGCGACTCGCTACGCGCCGTCGCGACGCGCGACGACCAGGAACTGGCGATGGCCCTCGCCGCTATCGCCGAGATCTACCTCGACCTCGGCCGCTGTGACGACGCTCGCGTGTTGATGAGGGCCGTGCAACCGCGCACCGCGGGCAGTGGCATCGGCCTCAACGAACAGCAACTCGCCACGATCGCCCACCTGCACCGCCGCGCCGTCGGCTCCCTCGCCGACTCGGCACCGGCGCCGGATCTGGCCACTGCTCTCGCCTGCGCACTGGTTTGAACCGGGAGCCATCGACCGCCACCGAGAGTGGACGCTTTGATCCAAAAGGTGGCTATAAGTGGAACGCTCGTTCCGAGGGGTTCCGGAATCGGACTGTGCTGGTGCTCAAACCGTATCGCGGCGCAGTTGCCGCACCCACGTGAAGGGACGACGTCACCGCGCCGTCGCCCTCACCGGCCGCACTGCTGAGGTAGGTGAGCGCTGCTCGAACACCGCCCGCTCTCAGTGGCCGGCGACGAGGTGGCCGCCGACTGGGCGTCGGCGATGACGTTGCCGATCAGCGACTCGCGCGATGCATCGTATTCATCGATGAGATGCAACACCTCGCCGAGCCCGAACTCGCCGCTATCTGCCAGGCATGCCACACCGCGAACCAGCAGAATCTGCCCTTTGTTGGTCGTGGGTGCCGGCCTGTCAAACCTGCCCAGAGTCCTGGCCGACGCAGT